>NZ_JBICHO010000415.1:0-6264 GCF_043100905.1 Rhodopirellula sp. JB055
ATGGAAAATCGTTATCCGGTGACAATCGTGTCGGCCGAGTTGCCCGCCTTCCTCGCTGAAGAGAATGCTCTGTCGCGAACGATTTCCAAGCCGGTTCAGGTAGAAGGTTTTTTCTATCGCTTGTGGAGTTACGAGTCCGACTTGATGGCCTCGCATGGCGGCGAGCAATTTGCGCCATTGTTGATGGCTGGTCGCTGGGTCGATCGAACTCCAACGTCAAAAGACCCCATTGGGGTGCGTTGGATCGGAACCTTCGCGGCGGCGGGAGTGGTCACCGCGATCGTGGCCACACTCGCGTTCGCTTGGTTCAACCGCCGCGGCGACCGACTGGCGCGCCAGCAGCGATTGTAGAATTCAGTGCCAACTCAATTTTCGGGTAGCGGAACTCGTCACGAGTTTCGTTGGTTGCTGGAAAACCGAATGTCTTGACGACTTCCGCTACGGCCGTAACTCATCTTCCGAACAGACCACTAACGGTCTTCGCCGAGTTTGATCTCAAAACCGGTTCGTTCGTTGATGGTTTCAAAGAAACCGCGAACGATGTTGGTCGCTCCATCATCGCCGATCAGTTGAGCCATGAAGCGCTGTTGCGGTTGGCTGAATTGTTCTTGCAACTGTTCCGTCTCGGGTTGGAACTCGGTGGGTTGTACCACGTAGTAAACCGAGTGCGGTGCGTTGGGGGCGACGTTGGCCCCACCAACTTCGGTGCGGAAGACGGTTTGCATGAATTCTTCTCCGACCGAATTCAGTTCGGGGACGTTCCCGATCGAAGTCTGCATCATGCCGACCATGTTCAACCAACTGAATGGCCCCAGTCCGGTGTGCAGGTTGTCTTTCTTGCCTTCCGGGACGACTTCGGTCAGCTTTTTGCCTTGTCCAACCGCTTCAGCAATCTTTTCGGCGGCGGTTTGGGCCAAGCGACGGGCTTCATCGGTTCGGATCGCCAGGATGACTTCTTCGCGAACTTCGTCCAGTTCAGGGGTGTAGGCTTCGATGTCTTTGGTTTTCCAAGAGACATACGACTTTGCGTTTTCCAGGTCGACCGAACGCAGGGGAGCGAAGACTGGTTGCGGCGGGATGGACGAACCGTCTTGCATCGCGGCACCGAACATCATCGCGTAGTAAGGAGCTCCACGTTGTTGCAGTGATTGGCCCAACCCATAGGATTCGCCAATCGGTTCTTCGCTGACCGAAACACGATTGACCAGGCCAGTGGTGCCGTAACCGAGTCCCTTTTCTTCCGCGATCGCTTTCAAGTCAGGACGGGTGGGAGCTTCTTCTGCTTTCGAAACGCCGACGGCGACATTGCTTTCATGGACAGCCAATTCACTGAAGTAGTCCCGCATCAACGCGTTCATTTCCGTGATGGTTTGGTCCAGTTTTTGACGAGCGGTTTCGGAAACCATGTCAGTCGCGATCGCGTCGCGAACGTCCTCAAACGATTGAGGTTTGGTTTCGGCGGGAGCATCGTCCTATTCGAGTCCATCGCCCAATTCCATTTCGTCTTCGTCGGTTGCAGCGGCTGAAGCCTCGTCCGCAGGAGTTTCCTCGGTGTCATCTTCTTGCAACGCAACCAATTGGACGGCTTCGTCGTCGGAACGGAGCATGGAGCTGTCTTCGCTGGCGGGTTCTTCCGAACTTTCTTCCGCGGTGTTTTCCTCGGCGGGAGTTTCTTCTGCAGTGGTTTCCTCAGAGGTGGGTTCGCTGGCTTCTTCGCTGGTGGGCTCAGTTTCGGCTTCCGTTTCCTCGGTCATTTCTTCCGCAGCCGTTTCTTCTGTTTCGGTAGCGGGCGATTCTTCGGTTGTTTCTTCCGCCGCGTTTTCGGCTTCCATCGCTTCGAGTTCAGCGGTGGCGTCTTCGGTTTCTTCGACCGGCAATTGGAAATCGCCACCGGCGAGTCGGTGTTCGTATTCGGCGCGGATTTCTTCTTCGGTCAGCTTGGCTTTTTCTCGTTCAACGAACTCGTTGAGATCAGCGACGACGAACTCAATTTCGGCCGAATCTGGACGACGGAACTTGGGATCGGGGCTTTGGTCGTTGGGGTAAGCCAGCAAGTCTTTCCCGGCTTCGTAGACTTCTTTGATGGTTGATTCGCTGGGGGATTCATCCGTTTGGTCGAGGTATTCCGCCACCAACACGCCGTAAGCGTCGATCGTTGCCGATTGGTTGGTTTTTAGGAAGTTTCGCCATTGCGCCAGCGGCGTGCTGACCGGCATGCGGCCGTTCATCAATCCGACCATCGCACTGCGTTGGTAGAGGTCCGCCAACAAATGCATTCGCAACTGTTCGTACAGTTGGATGGGGCCCATTTGGTTCTTGGTGAACTGCATCAGCATCGAGCCGATTTCGTTGTCGCTGAGCAATCCATCCGTGTAGCGGTTCAGCCAGTTTCGAACGGACGTGTCATCCAGTTCGAAGCCAGCCTTCTTGGCTTCGCTGTAAAACCGCATCGTGTTGATGGTGGCTTCTTCGCTTGGATTCGCATCGATCCCAATCGATTGGATTTGCCCGGATTCTTGGTCGTATTGAAAACCAGGGACCTGTGGCACGCCGCCACGCCGGATCGTTTCTTGACCCAAGTCACTCAGGAAGCCAACGACAGCACGGTGCTGCTGCGTGGTGCGGGCGACGCGGCTTTGCGTCAATGTGACACCGTCATATTCTGCGACGACCGGGTCCGAATTGGTTCCGCCTCCTCGCCGCAGGTAAGTGTCCAACGCGGGCAAGACGACGAACGCGAACAATGCCAACAAAGTCAACAAGACCATCATTGGCTTGTGGTTGCGTCGAAAAATCTCGAACGGGCTACTGCTCATCGTTGGGTCCAAAAAACAAAATGGTTGCAATTCAAACCGCAGAGGGTATCCCCACGGGAATTTACTGGTCAAGGTGAGTTGATTCGAAGGCTCACCAGCGGGGCGACCTTCGGGGCGAATCGGAGGCCGATTTTTCGAAAGGATTGTTAAGCTGGGCGAGCGAGGCGGGATGGCTGGTTCCGCACCTGCCCGCGTTGGCTCGCGATGATTTTTCGCGAGCCAATCGCGGCGCCGTTACGACGCGGTGAGGTTGTCTACCAGATCCGAATGCGTTCTTCCGGAGCGATGTACAGCGGATCGGTTTCGTGGATCCGGAATGCTTCGTACCAAGCGTCCATGTTGCGGACGATTCCGTTGACGCGGTATTCGCTGGGGCTGTGCGGGTCCGTGATCAAACGTTTCCGCAATTCAGGTTCCCGATACAGGCGACGCCAGATCTGGGCCCAACCAAGGAAGAACCGCTGATCGCCGGTCAGTTGGTCGATGACCTTGGCTGGTTGACCTTCCAACGACAAGCGATAAGCCTCGTAGGCGACACTCAGTCCGCCCAGGTCCCCGATGTTTTCGCCTAGCGTCAGTTCGCCGTTGACGTTCATGTCTTCGAACGGTTTGAACTCGTTGTATTGGTCGACCAAACCCGAGGCGCGCTTTTCAAATTCTTCGCGATCTTTCGGCGTCCACCAGTTCACGAGGTTCCCATCGCCGTCGTACTTGCTGCCTTTGTCATCAAATCCGTGTGAAAGTTCGTGGCCGATGACAGCGCCGATGCCGCCGTAGTTGACCGCGTCATCGGCAGCCAAGTTGAAAAATGGCGGTTGCAGGATCGCAGCCGGGAAGACGATTTCGTTCATCGTCGGGTTGTAGTAAGCATTGATCGTCTGAGGCGTCATGTGCCATTCATTGCGATCAATCGGCCCACCCAATTTGGCGAGTTGACGCTCCGTTTCGAAAATCGACGCGGCGATCAAGTTGGTCGCGGGAGACTCATCGGTGATCTCGAGTTTGGTGTAGTCCTTCCACTCGTCGGGGTAACCAATCTTGGTGTGGAATTTGCCAAGTTTCGTGAGAGCCTGTTTCTTCGTTCCTTCGCTCATCCAGTCGCGAGATTCAATGCGTTCAGCGAAGGCACGTTTGAGGTTCTCGACCAGTTCGTTCATGCGACGCTTGGCTTCGGGAGCAAAGTGCTTCTCGACGTAAAGCTGCCCGACGACCTCGCCCAATACGCTGCCGGTCAAGTCGACCGCTCGTTTCCACATGGGTTGTTGCTCATCGATTCCCGAGATGGTTTTGTCGTGGAATTCGAAGTGGCGTCGTTCCAGGTCTTCGGTCAGTGCGGACGCGTAAGCGTCGATGGCATGGAACTGGAAGTACGCTTGCCACGCTTCGAGGCTGTGGTTGGCAAAGGTCGCACTGAGTGATTCCATGTAGCTGGGTTGCCGCACCACAAAGGCGTCTTGTTCGGTCAGTCCAACTGCATGAGTCATGGCGGGAACATCGAAGCCTTCGATCGTCTCGTCGACTTCCGCGAGCGTGAATTTGTTGTAGGTCTTTTCCGGATCGCGATTTTCGGTCTTGGTCCACTGGTTCTTTGCCAGTTCGGTTTCGATGGCGACGACTTGTTGAGCCAATTCATCGGCGGAATCAACCGACAGAACCTGCAACATGTCTTTGATGTAGACCTGCAATGCTTCGCGAGCGGACACGTATTGCGGGTCGTCTTCGAGGTAGTAATCGCGATCAGGCAGCGACAATCCGGATTGCGACAAATACACGGTGTACGTGTCACTGGCTTTGGCGTCGACGCTGATGTAGGCACCGAGGGGCGCTCCCACGCCGACACGAGAAAGACGACCGATCGTGGCACCCAGGTCGTCTTTGGATTTCAATCCATTGACGATGTCCAAGACGGGTTGAAGGGGTTTGAGGCCGAGAGCGTTGCGTTTCTCGAGATCCAACACGCTGCGATACAGGTCGCCGACCTTCTGCGCGGGGGTGCCTTTTTCTGCTTTGGATTCCGCCGCTTGTTCGATCAACGCTCGGACTTGGGACCGTGTCGCGTCATCCAACACGGTGAAGATTCCGTAGTTGGATTTGTCCGATGGAATCGGCGTGTTCTCCAACCACTGTTCGTTGGCATGCAGGTAGAAGTTTTGGCCAGGTTCGACGGTGGCGCTGAATAGAGACTGGTCGATGCCAGAGACTTTGTTGGCAACCGTTTGGCTGGTTTTGCCAGGCGATTCCGCCAAGACGACCGCGGGATACAAAGCCGTGCCAATCAAGGCCAAGCTCGCAGCGGATTTGCCGAGCGAAGACAGGCCGGCCAGAACAATTCCAGAGCAACCCTGCAGGCGAGCCCTGCGGGTAGAACGAGGGGCTGAGGGGCGGGGCATACGAGTGGTCACGAGCAATCCTTTTGTCGAAACGAGTCGATTGGAGTGGATCAATGCGATGGTGCGATATCTGCGGAGGAGCGAACCATACGATTCCAGCAAATTGCTGGTTCGTGAGGCCAAACTCCTGGGGCATCGTCCCACAAATCCAATTGGATGTCAGGTGCTGAGTAGCGACACTTTGGCACCTCGGCCGGGTAAAATGTCTGGCCCGCCGACGCATCCCGCCTTTCGTTCCCACCTCGAGGAAATCATGCCCAAGTCCCACTCCGTCCCCAAATCGCCATTCGTCTCTCGTCGTGGGTTCCAGAAAACGGCCGCGACCACCTTTGTGCTTTCCGCCGGAACGGCATTGTCGCGTGCTCGGGCAGCGGGATCCAACGACCGAGTCGGTTTGGGATTCATCGGCGTCGCCAACCGTGGCAGTCAACTGATGAAAGCCTTCGCCGAGCACAAAGATTGCCTGCCTGTCGCGGTCTGTGATGTGGATTCCAATGCATTGGCAGCGGCTGCGAAAAAGGCCGGTGAAACGGCGGGAAGCAGCGTCTATCAAACCGGCGACTATCGCGAATTGTTGGAACAATCCGATGTGGATGCCGTGGTCATCGCCAGCCCTGATCACTGGCACGCCTTGCAGATGATCGAGGCCTGCCAAGCGGGCAAGGACGTTTATGTCGAAAAACCATTGTCGGCGACGATCGTCGAAGGCCGAGCGATGGTCAACGCCGCCCGCAAATTCAATCGAGTCACGCAGGTCGGCACGCATCGCCGCAGCAGTCCCCTGTATCACGAATTGGCCGGGCGGGTGCAGGACGACTTGCTGGGCAAAGTCTGCGTCTCACGCGCGTACCGGCTCAGCAACATGGCTCCCGCTGGCATCGGCAAACTTCCCACGTCCAAGCCACCTGCCCATTTGGACTGGGACATGTGGGTGGGCCCGCGTGCCGAGCAACCCTATCAAGACAACATCGCTCCGTACAAATTTCGCTGGTGGCAGGACTACAGTTCGCAAATGGGGAACTGGGGCGTGCACTACCTCGACGCGATTCGCTGGTGTC
>NZ_JBICHO010000416.1:0-9556 GCF_043100905.1 Rhodopirellula sp. JB055
CATCGGATTCTCGGCCGAGCGGATCCGCGACGGTGATCAGGACGCGGGCCAGTCGTGTTTGTTGGTCGAGTGTTCCGATCAGGCGAGCGACTCGGCCTTCTCGCTCGACACCGGGACCCCAGGCGTCTGGATCGCGAAGGATGACCTTGGAACCTTCGGTTGCATTGCCGTCCTCGGTCGCCTCAGGGAATTGAACCCAGCGAAGCGTTCGGACAGGAACGGCGGCCATGATCCAGTACTCGTCCAGCCCGATCAGGCGACCGAGTTCATCGCCGGGGCCGACTTGTGAACCAATGTCGATCGACCGTGACAGAACTTGAGCGTCAAAGGGAGCGGTGACTTCGGTGCGATCGAGGTCCAACTGAGCTCGTTCCAGCGATGCTTTTGCTGCCGCGATTTCTGCTTGGATGGATGCGATTTGAGGTTCTCGCAACACCAGGCCTCGGTTGGTGTCGTCAATGGTTCCCTCCAGCATCTTCAGCTCTTTTTCAGCCAAACGCTGGCGAGCCTGTTCGATTTCCCATGCCGCCTCTTTCTGCAGCAATTCGCTGCTGCTGATTGAGATCGCATTTTCGAAGTCGGCAGGGTCAATCCGCAGCAGCAACTCGCCCTCGCGAACCATGCCACCTGGGATGAACTCGGGAGCGATCTCCATGACCTGGCCGCTGACGCGCGGACTGATCGTGATGTCTTGGGCGGGTTCCACCGTTCCAAGCACCACCAACTGAGGTGAGTAACTGCCTCGTTCCGCTGGGATGGTGTCCACCAACGCGGCCGATTTTCGGGTGGCGTTGATCTGCTGGGCGGTCGGTTCCGTTTGGTTGATCACGAACACCGCTGCGGCGGATGCACCCAGAATGGCCAAGCAGGCGATGGTGGTTCCTAGGATGCGAAGCCAGCGCCACTGGGGTCGCTGATTCGACGCATCATTCATCGACAACGGTCTCCGGAATGATTTCCACGGTGGATTCCAATAATTCAAAGTCTTGCGAACGGGTGTCAAAATCGCCAGCCAACGCCAAGTACAGCGAGACGCGAATGAGCACCAAGTCTAGTTGAGCGGAAAGCAGTTCGCGCTGCAATCTTTGCTGAGCCGTGATTGCACTGAGCACATCCAGGTAGGTCGCATCGCTGATCAAGTACTGCTCACGCAGTTGCTCGGAGGAGAGCCGAGCCAGTTCGACTTGGTTTTCCAGGTGTTCGATGCGCTCGAGCTGGTATCGTTCTTGGGCCAGAGCGTCCTCAACTTCACTGAACGCGTTGAGCATCGTCTGCCCATAAAGATTGAATAATTCACGTTTCACGGCGGCGTTGCGGTCGACTTCGGCTCGACGTTGCCCCCCATCGAATAGAGGGGCGATCATTTGTGCACCGATCGAAACAAACCAATCGCGGAACACCGTTTCAGGTGATTCCGAGACGTTCAGCAACGAGCCGGTGAGGTTGATACGGGGATACTGGGCACTGATCGCGGAAGCAAGATCGCGGTCCGCGGCTCGGAAAGCCAGGTAGTCCCGTCGGACGTCGGGGCGGCGTTTCAGCAATTCGGAGGGCAATCCGGTGGACGGCAGCGGGGGCAGTTCGGGCAGGTCGGTGCCTGGTTCGTATTCCGCCGTTTGTGGCATCTCGCCGAGAAGCACCGCGAGCTGGTGTTCCAGCACTTCGATGCGGACTTTTTCCACCACGATTTGTTCCAGCGTTGCTTCGACCAATTGCCGTTGTCGAAGCACGTCGGGGCTGCGGATCAATCCGGATGCAAAACGTGCTTCTTGCAGTGCCAGGCCCATTTGGTTGTTGTCGAGTTGTTCGTTGAGCAAATCAATTTGGGCGTGTGCTTCGATCAATGAGAACCACGTGCGAGTGATCTCCGCTGAAAGCGTCAGTGCGATGGCCAAGTAGTCTTCTCGTGTGGCCGAGGTGCGCAATCGCTCGGCATCGACACGAGATTCAATTTCGCCCCACAAGTCGACTTGGTACCCAGCGTCCAATCCCCAGACGAAACTGGAGCGATCGCTGCCGGGGCCCATCGTGCTGCCATAATCTGCCACACCATTCAGGTCGGGCCACAGGTCCGAGGCTTCGCGCCGGGTCAGAGCTCGAGCCGCATGCAGCCGTTGCAGGGCTGCGGCGAGCGTGAAGTTGCCCTGCAAGGCGACTTCGATTTCGGCGTTGAGAGTCGGATCGTTGAAACTGGTCCACCAACGGTCGGGCGGCACCACTTCGCCGGGAACTGAAAAAGGCGGTGGGGTCTGCGATCGAAATGTCCAGGAGTTGTCGCGATTGGCGCAGCCCGCACCAACCAGCAGAAACGCTATGAGCCACCGGGCGGGGAGGAACCTCGCTAAACGAACCGTGAACATGAAGCCCGATCTACGAGATTCGGTGCTCCGAAATCCAGTCCAATCCAGGACTTGTTACATAGCTCGATGGCTATTCATTGTGTTTCACGACGGTCGAAAAGGCGATCACCGCCCAGGCACTGCCCCAGTCGTTCGCCGTTGGCGTGGCTGCTCCCTTTGCAGAAGCCTTGGTTTTGACACATTTTCAATGCGGCACGCAGCCAACGACCGGTGAGTGTTGAGTCTCGGCGAGGTGCTTTGCCTAGCGATTCGGGGCATTGAGTTTGCGTTTTGGAACGCAAGAGAGTGGGCCAAAAGAGTGGATGCTGTATCCGGTCCAAGGGCGACAAGCCTGGGCTGCGAAATGTTCGGTCTTGCCAGCGTTTTGGGCTGCGCAGGTTTTGTTCCTCGACTTCGCCCCAACGGGGCAGCCCTACGCCAGCCCAGGGCAACGCCCTGGGTTGCGGCTTGTGTCGGATTCTCCGAAACGAAACCCCAGGCGATGCCTGGGGCTATCTTAGAGTTGCCCCCTTGGGGCGGAGGAAAGAACAGAGACCAACAGCGCATCTTCCGTGGCAACGCCAAGTCGCTCGACCAACTCGCGGGCCCAGGTTGGTTGCTGGGTTCGTGAGGCCAATGCCATTGGAATCTTCCGATCGTCACAGCGATCCAAAATCGCAAGCGCATCGTCGTACAAGCGAACCTGCTGGCCATCGCTGTCAAGAATTTGCGATTCACAGGTGTGAAACGGTGGCGACAAGCAATCACACCACGTTCCGCCACAATCCCAGAGCGTGAAGTCGAGGTCAAATACGACCAAGCGTGGAAGCATATCATTCATGAATGAGAATCGATCACGCGTCGAGTAGTTCGGCGATCTTTTCCGTTGGCCGACCAATCGCGGCTTTACCGTTGTGGATCACGATCGGACGTTCGATCAACTTGGGGTGCTCCACCATCGTGGCGATCCACTGTTGGTTGGTCAGCGTTTGCTCGCCCAAGTTCAATTCTTTGAACAAGGCTTCTTTCTTACGGACCAAGTCTGCTGCGGGAATGCCCAACAACTTCACGATCTCGGCGAGTTCTTTCTTGCTCGGCGGCGTGTCCAAGTACTTGATGACTTCAGGTTCGATGCTGCGTTCCTGCAGCAATTGAAGAGCTTGGCGTGACTTGGTGCATCGTGGGTTGTGGTAGATCTTGGTCATTCTGCGCAGGCGTGATGGGGCGAGAGCGAAGGCGGATGAGGAACGGAAAGTTGGCGAACTATCTGAAACTTTCCGTTCGATTCCTTCAATCCCGGTAGTCGACCAGTCCCGGTAGTCAACGCCGAGCACCACTCGTCGTCCCGGGCATCACTCGTCGTCGGTTGCTGCCGAGGATTCGGGCTCTGATTCCGGGGCATCGGGCGCGGGAGCATCGGAGGTGGCAGAATCCGACTTCTTCAGGCCCAGTCGATACGCCATTGCGATCGCTTGCCGGCTGTAGTCGATCGATTCGCCCAGGATTCGTGCGGACTCTTGGCTGGCATGGAACCCCTTGCGGTTTTCGCTGGCGATGTAGTCCAGACGCCACATTGCTTTGCGTTGCAACACGCGAATTGGTTTGAGTTGTTCTTCGGTTGCACCGGCTTCTTGGACTTCGATGATCGCGTCCAGCATTTCAGTCATCGCGCTGGCAGCGCGGTCGATGAGGGCTCGCGTTCGGTCTTGGATCACATCGACGCGAGCTTTGATTTCGGTTTCCGGAACCTTGTGGCAAGTTTGGCAGGCCTTGTTGATGTTGGTCATGGGGCTTCGGACCCAGTGGCTGCTGACCTTGGTTGCACCTACTTTTTCGAACGGCATGTGGCAATCGCTGCAACTGACGCCTGCTCGAGCGTGAATCCCTTGGCTCCAAAGTTCAAACTCGGGGTGTTGAGCCTTGTAGACTTTGGTGCCGGTGGTCTTGTGAACGTAGTCGTAGAACTCTCCGCCATCGGGGAACGTGGTAGCGTCCCATTCGGCTTCGAGGTTTTCCATCTTCAGTCCGTTGCTCCAGGGGTAGGTCAACGTCATCTTGTTCGCACAGTAGTACTCGACGTGGCACTGCCCGCAGACGAAGGATCGCATCTCCTGGCGAGTTGCCATCGTGTTCGGGTCGTAGTCACCTTTTTTGCCGCCATCACGCCAAGATTGAATGCTGGGCAGGTGTGGAACCTCAGCGTCGCTCTTGGCGAGTTTGTCGATGCCCAAGATGAATCCGGGGCGAGTGACTCGAATCGACATGGTCTCGGGGTCGTGGCAATCCACACATGAAACCGGATGGGCACCACCGACATGAGGATCGCCGCTGGCGGCGTCAAATCCATCGGGAGTTTTTTCGATTTCCGCATGAATCTCTTCGTACTTCTTGGTGCTGACCGATCGGAAGCCAGCCAAGACAGCCTCCTGCTGAAAGCCATCGGCCAGTGATTTCGCATCGGCCGGTTTGCCTTGTTCTTCCAATCCGATTCGGCGGTACGTGGCGGCGATGGACGCGTGGCAGTGCAAGCAAGCACCGGATTGCTGAACTTCGGTCACTCGCTTGGTGACTTCTTGGTCAGCCAACATGTGAGCGTGCCCGCGTGCTTCGCGATAATCAATGCTGAAGGCATATCCAGCAAACAATCGTTTGAGCCAAGGCGATTCTTCCAGCTTGCTGGGTGGCAGAGCGTGGTTGCCACCGAAGTCGGTGTAATCGTCGTTGACCGTTTTCAGGTAGTCCTCGTATTGCTGTGGGAAGTTCAGGCCCCAGGGTTCCGGGTCGGTGCTGATCTCAGTGACGTCGACCACTTTGGTGAACGGAGCCCTGGCCTCTTGTTTGCGTTCAAAGATGTTGACCAGCAACGCGACAACGCCGAACGTTGCGAATGCGGTCAGTGCGGTCAATAAAATCAGCCATCCGAAGCTGCGTGGTTGCTGATCGGACATGACAAACCTTTGCGAACGAAGATTGAAAGAAGAGGTCGAATAGGAAGAACGTCAAAAAACGGGGCGATACCCAAACGGTGTCAACGCGGATGCATCCAGTCCACTTTGCCGTGCCCCGCATGGCCGACATCGGCATGGCAATGGACGCAGTTCTGCATGTCAGCTTGCGCTGTTGCCGGCAGCAACGCATGCACAAAATCACGATGGCAGTCCACGCAAGTGCTCTGTGTGACTCGGCGGTTGCGTGGTTTGATTTCGATCGGATCGGAATAGCCACCCAAGGTGAATGCCAAGGAGTGGAAAAAACCGTTGTCACCTTTGACAATCCACTTGCCGATCTTGTCGTGCGGCAGGTGGCAGTCATTGCAAACCGCAACGTGATGGTGCGAACTTTGTTGCCACGAATCAAAGTGTGACTGCATCACGTGACAATTGACGCACGTCTCGGGTTGATTGCTCAGGTAGCTGGCACCTTTGCCGTAGCCGAAAGTGAATGTGCCGATACCAGCGAGCAGTCCCAGGGCAACGCAGAAAAGCATCGCAATTCTGGGAAATCGCTTGGTCGCAACAGTTGTGCTCGGCGTTGATTCCGGTGGATCGCCGGTGTCTGATTGCATGATCCATTCCTTTCGCGTGAACCAAGCAAGCCGGACGCGGACTCGCTCGATGGGGTGGAATGTAGCAGTTTCGATGCAATCGCGGGCCGCCGGTCGGGTGAATTTTTCGTTGAAAGGGCCAACTTGATCCGGCTGTGTTTCGCGATCCTTTGCAGGTGTGCGAATACGCTCGCTCAGCAACGTTGGGTCGGCACGCTTTCATAACCATCCGGTGCGCGCAGGAACCGGTTGTGAGTGTGAACGCGTTTCGTGGGACTGCCATCGTTCGCGACGAGTTCATGACCGGATTCGCACCAGCCCAAGATTCCTGGGCGATGGTTGCGTGCCTGCATGCCGTTTCGCAAGCAGCGCTGAGCAAAGATCCAACTGCGGCCGCCGACGGTGCACGAAGCGATCACGCATCGATTCTCGAACTCATTTTCGCGTGACCGAAACTCATCGACAGAGATGGAACCCGGAATGTGAGATACTTTTCTCTCGGTTGATGACCGAACATCGACGAGAATGATCGATGGATCGTTCTGTTTCAGGCGTCTCGCTAACTCCTCCGTTGAAATCTCTTTCACCTGACTTCTTCCAACGAAGGGAGCCAGGTGGTTGAGCCAGAGGATGAACAGTTTGGACAACCAAACCATGCGTGTTTCCTAGCGAGACAAAACGTCAACCAAACGGTGGTGAGCGTGGGAATACATTGTTGGCGGATCGAGGAGACTGGTCGGTCCTACAAAAAGATCATGATTCACGCGAAAGCACAGTCATTGAACTATAACGTGCCGATGAGGGAGATTTTCCACCAAGGACCCGGCATGATTTTCACAGGCAACTCCAAGAAGTACCTCACCGAGATCGTTTTTCTGATTTCGAATGACGTTTCCTGAATTTCGCTGGTCCATCGTCCAACCTGTTTCTACCATCATCTGAGGCCCCATCATGAGCGATGCCATTTCGATGTTCCTTTCCGCTCCGACCTACGCCGTCGCGGGGGCGTCTGCTCGCCAGCACAAGTATGGCAACAAAGTCTTCCGGGCCCTGATCGGATCTGGACGAGAGGCGTACCCTCTCAATCCGATCACGGAAGAAATCGAGGGGCACCAGGCGTACCCGCGGATTCAGGATTTGCCGACGGTGCCCGAGGCGGTTTCGATCATCACCCCGCCCGAGGTGACTCGCAAAGTGGTCGCCGACGCGATCGAGGCGGGCGTGAAGCACCTGTGGATGCAACCTGGTGCGGAGCATGAGGAAGCCAGCCAGGCAGCACGCGAGGCAGGGCTGACCGTGATCGACGATGGCAGTTGCATCTTGGTGCTGCTCGCTCGCGAATGAGATGCCACGGCCGGTTGACGTTTGGGAAATGGAAACGGAACGTCGCTGGCTATTTCTCGACGGAGTAGCCCGCATTTTTCCAGGCACTCATGCTGCCCGGCACATTGTGAACGCGCCGGAAACCGTTTCGTTGCAACACGCTCGCAGCAATGCTCGCTCGGTACCCACTGCCGCAATAGACCGCGACGGGTTCGTCACGGTTCAGTTTTAACTCGCCGTTAACACCATCTCTCATGTCAGCGACGTAGTGATGTTTGGCTCCTGAAATCCGATTGGAATCGAACTCGGAAGGCGCACGAACATCGAGGATCTGAAACTCACTCTGGTGTTCGTTCAGATCGTGAACGGTGAGTTGTGGCGTGGTCGACAACGGTAGTCCGGCATTGTCCCAGGCTTTCATACCACCGACGAGATAGCCTTCGAAGCGATGCAAGCCTACGACTGCAAAATGCCACGCGACCCAGTCCAGTTGGGTTTCGTCATCCACGACGAGCAAGATTGGCCGATCGTAGTTGAGCATGTCTCCGGCCCAGACGGAAAGTTCAGGGCGATCACCCAAGTTGATGGCACCCTCAATGTGGCCTCCGCCAAACGCAAGCATTTGACGTGTGTCGACGAGTTGTGCTTGGCCAGTCTGAATGGCTTCTTGGAACGGCTTCGGAGGCAGGCCTGGAACGACGGGGGCGTGACCAATCAGATCCGGGCCCTCGGCATTGATCTTCTTCAGAATCGGATAGTGCTGGGGCACCGGCGGGGCACCCTCGCTGACGAACTTTGCGAATTCGTCGAGGTCTTCGTGCTGCAAGAACGAATTGCTTTTCCGTTCTTGGCCAATGGTCGTCATCGGTCGTTCACCGATGCTGGCTCCACATGCCGAACCCGCGCCATGACATGGGTAAACGATGACGTCATCGGCGAGTTTCAAGTAGTAGTCACGAAGCGTCGAGAATAGTTGCTTGGTGAGTTCTTCCGTTTCCTCTTCCCCCAGCAAATCTGGACGGCCAGCGGATCCAACGAAGAGCGAGTCACCACTGAGCACACCCCATGGTTCGTTTGGCGAATCGGAATCAGCCAGCTCGTACGACAAATGTTCGGGCGTGTGACCAGGCGTGTGTCGGGCGGTGATCTTTGTGGATCCGAACTCAAACGAATCTCCGTCTTTGATTCTGTGAACGTCGAATCCGTAGTTGGCATCGCCTTCGCCGCTCGCGAAAATCTTTGCGTTACCGACTCTGGACTGCAGTTCGCGCGAACCGCTCATGAAGTCCGCGTGGATGTGAGTCTCAAAGATGTGCGTGATCGCGACGCCGTGTTGACGGCTGAGCTGGACGTAGGTCTCGACGTTGGGTTGTGGATCGATGACCGCCGCGGTTCCGGTGCTGTCATCGCCGATCAAGTAGGACAGTTGCGAGATTCCTTCCGTTTGAATGCTCTCAAAAATCATGGTCATCGGACTCACCTGGATGTCTGGGAAAAGTGTCAGTGGAATCGGCCCAGCGAGTTCGCTGTGGAGACTCGCTGAGTTCCGTTGCCGCGAATGAGCGACCACGGTTCGAGTTCCCAGCGGATCAATTCGCGGCGACTTGGGTGCGGTGATTGACGTATTGCTTCACGAATTGTTCCAGTTCGGGTTTGTCGCATTCGAAGCCCATCTCTTTGGCTTGTTCGAGTGCTTGTTCGCCCGAGATGCCTTGTTCCACCGCGGTGTGCATCATCATCATCGCTCCGGCCCGCTTGCCGCTTTTGCAGTGAGCAAAAACCGGTTTGGGAAGCGATTGATACTGCTCCCGAAATTGGTCCACTTTCTTTTCGTCCATCCCATCCATCGAGACGGGGACGTGCAGGTACTTCAGACCAGCCGATCGAACAAGATTGCCTTCGGCATCTGGTCCCAAAGGCTGTTTCTCTTCCCCGGCGGTACGGAAGTTGATGACGGATTGAAAACCTTCAGTGGGCAATTCCTTCAATTCGTTTTCGCTGGGCTGGGGGCCAACGATGAGCTGATCGTTGAATTTCATTCGATTCGACATGTCTGATTCCTTGTGCGGGGAGGGAACGAATTTGAGTCGCGGGCTCGACAGACGAGCCGCGAATTCTGTTTGGAATGGAGGCAACTGGCGTTCCAGATTTGGCCGTCCGACGGCCCCGATGTGCGTCGAAAACGAGCTTTGGCCGCGGAAAACGCGGGTAGCTCCGCGATTGGAGGACTGTGCCTTTTCTTGTCTCACTTATGTGACGATTAGCGCACTTTGTCTCGATTGATTCCCGAAAATCCGGGTTGTTCGCTTTGGCACCAAGATTGCGATTTTCGGATCAGGTCACCGCTATC
>NZ_JBICHO010000417.1:0-9851 GCF_043100905.1 Rhodopirellula sp. JB055
TGTGACCGGGTGGTCGACGGCGTGGCCGCGGCCACGTGGCGTGCGTCCCCCCGGGCTCTTTGGTCCCGGGGCGGGGTGGAGTCGCAGCCTGTCTGTGACTCAACAACGCGTCCGGGAAAATCCTTCTCTGGATTTCAAATCCCCCCCTTCCAAATCAGTGAGCGTGATCGCCGCTTCGCTGGCTCTACTTTGACGCGTCCCTGTATTGGCAATCGGTCCGGTTGCATCTTGTCGCCTCGTCAAAGCAGTTCCCTTGTGGCACCTCCGGGTAGCCATGGCGATTCATGCAAACCAAGCCCAGGTTTGTTTGTCACGAACTGCATCGGTCGACTGACTTGTTTGTGGTTCTTCACTTTTGTTTTGTGGTGACCCAGTCGCCACTTTTTCCCATCAGCCGTTGTGGTTGATTCGGCCTTGTTGGCCAGGGATGCAAAACGGGCCGGCTTCTGAACAAGCCGTTCCTATTGTTGTTTGTTGTGTAAGTGCAGGAAAAGAGGTTGTTGTGAGTGTTCAAAAAGTTCGCGTGGAGCGAAAAATTGGTGATTCGGTGCTGTCGTTCGAGACAGGGCACATCGCCAAGCAAGCCGCCGGCAGTGTGCTGGTTCAATACGGCGAAACCGTTGTGCTGGTTGCAGCCGCATCGGGCACACCCCGCCCGGGAATCGATTTTTTCCCCCTGATGTGTGACTACCGCGAGCGTTTGGCTGCGGCTGGTAAATTCCCCGGAGGCTTCCTCAAACGCGAAGGCCGTCCGAGTACCAAAGAAATTCTCAGCTCGCGTTTGATGGATCGCCCGATCCGCCCACTTTGGCCAGAAGGCTACAAAGACGAAGTCCAGGTCCAAGCGTGCGTGATCGCCAGCGACTTGCAAAACGATGGCGACGTGCTAGCCATGATCGGTGGAGCCACCGCTCTGCACATCAGCCCACTGCCATTCAAAGGCCCTCTGGGCAGTGTTCGAGTTGGCAAGGTCGACGGAAAATTGGTCGCCTTTCCAACCGCTGATCAACTCGAAGAAAGCGAGTTGGACATGATCGTCAGCGGCAGCCGCGACATGTTCGCCATGATCGAAGGCTTTGCCAACGAAATGCCCGAAGACGAAATGATGGAAGCGATTGGGTTCGCTCACGACATCATTCGTGAAGTCATCGACCTTCAAGAAGAGCTGTATCAAAAGGTCAATCCAGAAAAGACGCCTTACCAAAGCCCCGAAGACGACGGGTTGCTGCAACGTCTGACCGACGCCTACTACGACGACTTCAAAGCTGCCCAGCAAACCTCGGGCAAACAGGCTCGCGCCGAAGCCGTCCGCGCGGTTCGCGATCGTGCGATGGCCGAAGTTATCCCTGATCCTGATGCATCGGACGCAATCTGCGTCAATCGCTTCAAAACCGTCTGGCACGATCTCGAAGAAAAAGTCGTTCGCGACCTGATCCTCGCCGGCACCCGCCCCGATGGCCGCGACCACAACTCGCTTCGCGCCATTCACTGCGAAACCGATTTGTTGCCACGCGTTCACGGTTCGGCTCTGTTCCAACGCGGCGAAACCCAAGCGATGATCACGATCGCACTTGGAACCAGTCGCGACGAACAACGCGTCGACGGTCTACAAGACGAGTACAGCAAAAAGTTCATGCTGGACTACAACTTCCCTTCGTATTCGGTTGGCGAATGCCGTCCGATCCGAGGACCAGGGCGTCGCGAAATCGGACACGGTTGCTTGGCCGAGCGTAGCGTCGCTCCCGTGCTTCCTTCCGCCGACGACTTCCCCTACACAATTCGCGTGATCAGCGACATCACCGAATCGAACGGTAGCTCCTCGATGGCTTCCGTTTGTGGTGCGACCCTCGGCCTGATGGCTTCGGGTGTTCCAATCAGCAACCCAGTCGCTGGTATCTCGGTCGGCCTCGTCCAAGACGGTCCTGACAACTGGTGCTTGATCACCGACATCCTCGGAACCGAAGATCACTTCGGCGACATGGACTTCAAGATCGCTGGTACTCAAAACGGTATCACCGGTATCCAGTTGGACCTGAAGGTCACCGGCGTCACCAACGACATCATCCGTGCCACGCTGAAACAATCGCGTGAGGCTCGGATCGAGATCCTGAAGAAGATGCTGACGGCGATCCCGCGTCCTCGTCGCGAAATCTCGCCAACCGCTCCTCGCTTGCTTCGCACGAAGATCTCGCCCGATAAAATCGGTGCCCTGATCGGACCTGGCGGAAAGAACATCCGTGGCATTCAAGAGACGACCGGTGCGGTCATCGAAGTCGATGATGAAGGCACCGTCTTGGTTGCCAGCAGCAACAAAGAGTCGGCTCAAGAAGCCATGCGTCAAGTCGAAGCTTGCACGGCAACCGTTCAGATCGGCAAAATCTACGACGGCACCGTGAGCAGCATCAAAGAGTTTGGTGCCTTCGTTGAAATCCTTCCCGGTCGCGATGGACTGGTTCACATCAGCGAAATGAGTGGCGGATACATCAGCAGCCTCGACCAAGTGATCGCCGTCGGCGACGCCATGAAGGTCCTGGTAATCGATGTTGACGAGCACGATCGTGTGAAGCTCAGCCGTCGCAAAGCTCTTGAAGAGCTCGGCGAAGAAGATCCTTTGGCCGTTGAAGGCGAAGGTGGCGGCGACGGAGAAGGCGGTGGCGACGGTGAAGATCGTCCACGTCGTCGACGTGGCGGAAGCGGCGGCGGAGGACGCGGGCGCGGCCCTCGTCGCAGCGGCGGCGGACGCGATCGCGATTGATCGCTTCTGAATCGAAGCAATACTGATTGATCATTGAACCCCGGCATCTGATTTGATGCCGGGGTTTTTCCATGCGCCGAAGACCTTCGCGCACCTTCGCCATCCGCCGCCGCAAAAAGCTAATGTTCGCGAATCGGCTCGCCGGCTCCTCAGTGGCTGCCGTCCCCTGGAGACGACTTCAGGTGAGCCATCAGATCCACCAACTCTCGCTCCGTCATCAGCTCTGACAGATTGCTAGGCATCAACGATCGCTTCGATGCCTGCCGGATCTCCACTGCATCGACCGGCACTTCCTGCGTCTTCCCATCGGAGGTGGTCAACCGGATGGTCTCGTCATTTTCACTGGTCACTAATCCGACCAGCACGCGTCCATCATCCAACAATAAACTCTGAGTCCGAAACGCCGCGTCAATGTTCCGATCTGGTAGCACCACATCCTCGATCAATCGCTCCACGCTACGTGAGATCGCTCCATCCAATTGCGGCCCAACCAAGGCACCTTCCCCGTGCAATTGATGGCATGATTGGCACCGCTTCGCAAAGACTGCTTTCCCCTGTGACGCGTCGCCTTTCAACTCGCGAACAGAAACCAAGAACGCATTCAGTTGTTCCGTTTTCCCAGCGTCCAGCACGATCCCGTCGGTCAACTCATTCAGTTTGTTTTGCAAACGCTCGTCCAACCGCGGCCCGATCGCTTGTTGAACGTCGGGATCCATCAACACCGCCGCGGAATACGCCCCCAACTCGATCGCGGAAAACAGCGGGCCCAAATCACCACCGTTTCCGATCCAATCCAAAACCAGCATGCGTTGCTGCGACGCATCCAAGTGCGGTCCCAACTGCTTCAGCGGTTCTGTTGCTTCCCACTGTTGTTGCAACGCGGCCTCGATCAACGACTCTGACAACTCCACATGCCCCGTCTCGGCCGCAACGAATTGAGCCAAGATTCCAATGCCAAACTTAGCGTTCAATCTCGCGAGCGTGCTTGCGACTTGCAATCGCGTCAGCACACCATAGCGTTCATCCGACAAAACCAACCTCAAGTCGCGCTCGATTTCATTCAGTCCCAAACGCTCTACCCATCCCAAAATTCGCAACCACTGAGTGGTCGTATTCGAGGGACCAATACGCTCGGGACGAAATCCGCCAAATGCCAACCAGGCATACGCGGCCCCTGGGTCACCATCGATCACCTCGATGCGAACCGTTTGCCCTTTTAAATCGCTCGTATCCCAAGCGATGCGTTGGGCAATGTCCGACCGAGGTGGCAGAACTTGTTTCCAAACATCATCCGTCGCTGCCAAACGAAGGCGAACCCGATTCTGCTCCGGATTCGGTTGGCCCGGTGGAGCGTTGTGGCCTGCCAACCAAAACTCAATCTGTTCCGGCGCCGCGAACCAATCACTCGCGAAAATTCCGGTGTAGGTTTCCCCCAGTGGAAAGCTGCTCAACAACTCTGCAAACTCATCGCGTTCCGCGTTGGAACTTGCCACCGAAGTCAACCGCGACTCAGGTCGCCACTCCTGATCGCCCGAAGCGAACCAAGCGACGGATACCTGGCCAGTTGCCGTCAAATCGTTCCACTCGGATTCGACCAACTGCAACGCCCAGACTCGAATCGCAGTTGGAACGTTCGTCGCACGAAAACCACCGGCGTCGCAAATCAAACGCAACCACTCGAACGCGGCGTCTGCATCATCGCCAGCCAGTTGCTTCGCCAACTCGACGCAAGCGTCCATCTGAATTGGCTCGGCCAGCGAAACCGCATGGCTCAGCAAAGCCTCGCTGGTTGCGTGCTCGACATCTGACATCGACGACACCTTCAACGCCGCCAATATCGGTGCCACCACTTTTCCATCGTCCAGCCCGAGCATGACCGAAGCGACTTCCCAACCCGGCACCGCATCCCAAATGGGATCGCTCGCTGGCGTTCGCTTCAGCAGATCGCGAATGGCGATGCGAACCGTCTGCTGCAAGACAACGTCCTCCTCAGCCGCTTCAGCCAAAGTGACCACCAAACGATCGACATCGGAAGTGTCACCGCGTCGCCCCAAGCACTCCGCAGCCATTCGCACCACATGCACATTTTCATGCATCAAGAATTCGCGAAGATCAGACAACGAAAAATCACCTGGATTGGTTTCTGAACTTCGCCGCATTTGCGAAACCGATCGTTGAGTTTCGCTGGCCGAATCGTCGCCACCTGCACGCGACCCCGTGTAGCGAATCTGCCAGATTCGACCGCTGGTTCGGTCACGCCCCGGATGCTCCAGCGGCACCTCATAATGCCCAATGATCTTGTTGTAGAAGTCAGCCACATAGATGTTCCCTTCCTCATCAACCTGGATATCCACCGGCCGAAACCAAGGGTCATCGCTGGTCAAAAAGTCGGGAAGGGCACGCCCTTTCGCGGTCGCCCCCACAAACTCACGCTCATTCCAATTCATACGCGAAGTCATCACGTTGCCACTGAGAAAACGACCTCGAAGCGGGGCGATCGGTGAATCCGGCGGAAAGAATTGAATGCCCGAGATTGCCGTGCTTCCGTGCAGGTGATCCATCATCGGTGGCAAGAACCCCAACCCGTCGTCTGGCCTGCCGAAACTCGGGTAACACGCACCGGCGATCAATTGACTGATGGGTTTGCTGTGACAGTCCGCCGAGTACCAATACCCCCATTCGTCACGAGTCATCCCAAACGGATTGACCTGCCCACGCGTGTGCAATTCCACTCGGCTGCCATCGGGGCGAAACCGGAACGTGTTCCCTGAGTGCATCGTGACGACGTGCCCATCCGTCCCAGCGACTTCGCTTTGATTGTTGAATCCGTGGCAGGCATAGATCCACCCATCACCACCGTCCCGCAATGAGTTGACCATTCCATGCGTGTCACGAGATGTGTCAAACGGCCCCAAGACGATTCTTCGATCGTCGCACTTCCCATCGCCATCCGTGTCTCGCAAGAACCAAATGTGAGGGATGCTGAAACACAAACATCCATCTTGATACGGCAACACTCCCATGGGAATGTTCAAACCATCGGCGAAGGTCGTCACCGAATCCGCCCTTCCATCCTGGTCAGTGTCTTCCAAAATTTTGATGGAATCCGGCCCCGTTTGATTCGTCTTGGCCGGGTAAGGATACGCGACACTGTTGGTCACCCAGAGACGCCCATCGGAACCGAACGCCATGTTCAGCGGCTTCGCAATCTCGGGTTCCGATGCGAACAGACGAATCTCAAAACCGGGTGGCAGATGGAAACCTGCTAGCTCGGCCTCTGGTGTGCGATGTTCCGTCGACCTCACCCCTTCCCCGTAAATCTCGGGCGGAGTCGCTGGTTCGCTGGCCCCCACCGGGTCGGTTTGAATGGAAGCCTCGCTCGGCCCCGACTCCTCCCCGATCGCCAAGTTCGGCCCTGCGAGCAAGCTCAACAGCACACTCCCCAAAACCGCTCGCATCTCCTTCCAATGCCGAAATGGGGGGCAATCAATTCCTCGATGACAATAGCGACTCATGGGATTGGTCAATGAAAGGGGGGCAGATTCCAACAGAAAACAACATACCGCAACCAAATCACCGGATGGTCGTTTACAATTGGGCACCATCCAATCTCTCGCCCACCTCAAACTCACATCACGATGCCAAAACTTTTCCTTGTCGCTTTGACCGCCCTTTTGTCTCCCATCTTCGCTGCGGGCGTTTCTCAAGGAGACGATGCCACCGATTCAGCTTCGAAGAAACCACTTCAGGTGCTGCTTGTCGCCGGCGGTTGCTGCCACGACTACACCAGCCAAACCAAAATCCTCAAAGAAGGCATTGAAGAACGTATCAACGCCAAAGTCACCGTGGTCCTCAGCGACAACACCACGACGCGTGCACGATTCGACATCTATGAATCGGATTATTGGGCAGCTGGGTACGATGTGGTGATTCACGATGAGTGTTCCGCCGACGTCACCGAAAAACCCTATGTGGACCGCATCCTAAAACAACACCTCAACGGAGTGCCTGCAGTCAACCTTCACTGCGCCATGCACAGCTATCGCTGGGACGACTTCCGCAAACCCGTCCAAGACGGTGCCGACAACGCGGGCTGGTACGAAATGATCGGACTCCAATCCACCGGTCATGGTCCCCGATTCCCCATCGACATCAAGCACCTCGACCAGCATCCCATCACCGCTGGCATGGAAGATTGGACCACGATTGACGAAGAACTCTACAACAACATCCGCATCTTCGATGGCGCCTCGGCACTGATCCAAGGCGTGCAAGAAACGAAGCCGAACAAGAAACAACTGAAGAAGAACCCCAACGCGAAACCCAAAGAAGCCACCGCAGTGGTCGCGTGGACAAACGAATACGGCCCCAACAAAACCCGAATCTTCAGCACGTCGCTCGGTCACCAAAACGAAACCGTTGCGGACGCTCGCTACATGGATCTCGTTTCGCGTGGTGTGCTCTGGGCCGCGGGACAACTCGACGAAACCACCGCCTCAGCCGAGTGAATTCCGAGTCGTTCCGGCGTAACTTCCCAGTGCTCCTTGCTTGAGTTGAAATGATGCGATCACGTCTTGCTTTGGTTTTTCTCGCGTTGCTTGTCTGCCCATCTCTGGTTCAAGCACAGCAGTATTTTCTAGGTCAAGGCGTGATGTCCGGCGAAGTGACATCGACCAGTGTGCTTTTGCAGACACGACTGACCGCGAGAGAAGGGCTGGACGAAACCGGAGACCTGCCCGGACGTGCGGGAAGGGTCCGTTTCGAGTGGTCCGCCAGCCCAGATTTTGAATCGTCCCAAACAAGCGATCTGTTGACCGCGGAGCCTGGCAACGACTTCATCGTGCGGCACCAAGTGTCTTCGCTCTTGCCGGGAACGCGTTATTACTATCGAGCTTTGGTTTCCGCCGCGACCGAAGAACGTCCGCTCGAACCAATCGGTCAATTCCAAACTCTTCCGGGTAGAGATTCCGAAGCGGACGTTGAGTTCCTGGTTTTCAGTTGCATGAACTACAACAAGTTCCTGCACGGCAAAAAGGCCAAGGCATCCGGGCCACTGACCGCCACGGAAGAGGACAAGCGATTGGGGTATCCGTCGTTGGTCCACATGAAAAAAATCTCGCCAGCATTCTTTGTTGGTACCGGCGACATCGTCTACTACGACAATCCTTATCGAAATGCAGAGACACTATCGCAACTCCGAAAGTGCTGGCACGAACAATTTCGCTTTCAGCGTCTGATCGATTTCTTGAAAGAAGCCCCGGGGTATTGGTCCAAGGACGACCATGACTTCCGTTTCAACGATTCGGACCATGGCAAAGATCGCCTGCCGCTTCCACAAACCGGAATCGAAGTCTTTCGAGAACAATTGCCGATCGTTCCCGCAGGCGATCAAGAGGCACCGACCTATCGCACTTTTCGCGTCAACAAGCACCTTCAAATTTGGTTGACCGAAGGCCGTGACTACCGATCCCCCAATCGCATGAAGGATGGACCGGAGAAGACACTGTGGGGCGACGAGCAAAGGCAATGGCTCAAAAGCACATTGAAAGCGAGCGACGCGAAATGGAAATTGCTGATTTCGCCCACGCCTTTGGTCGGTCCCGACGATGCCTACAAGAAAGACAACCACGCCAACTTGAAAGGCTTTCGACACGAGGCGAATGACTTTTTCAAATGGTTGGAATCCAACGAAATCGATCACTTTATGACGATGTGCGGAGACCGACACTGGCAGTACCACAGCATTCATCCGTCAGGAATTCAAGAGTTTGCCTGTGGTGCCTTGAATGACGAAAACTCTCGCATGGGCGTCTTGCCAGGATCGCCAAAAGGTACCGACCCCGATGCTTTGATCCGGCAACCATTCATCTCACCGGAACCCAGCGGCGGGTTTCTATCCGTCACCGCAGGCGAAAACTTGCTGGTCAAGTTCTATAACGATGAAGGCGAGCTTCTCTACGAAGCCCGCCCCTGATCGCGAACTCTCAAAAGCCCACCCTGGCAACACGCAACCGATTGCATGCCCCCTTACCGGTGAGGGTGAGCCTGCTGCTTTTCGGTGCGTCTTCCCGGCCGCTCGCATCAGATTCCCGGCTCCAGTCGATTGAAAACTGCGTATTTGCAGCGTCTGCTGCGCGAATCAGGAATGGATCGGCCGGGGCGAAAGCCAGTTTAAGAATCCACATGAAAATTTCAAACTCGGCTATGGGATTCCATTCAGCTCAGTGGAAACTAAACCAACTGAAACGTCCCCTGAAGACGTTTCCCGCCCCACTAACTCCCGCGTTGCCCCGCCTTTCGATGAGCTGCAGCATGAAATTTCGGATGACCCTGATGTCCATGTTGGCGTGTATCACACTCCAAACCGCCGTGGCGCAAGACCAAACCAAGCCTCACCCAGCGACACTGCCGCACCCTGAAGTTGAGCCAGCACTCAAGAACATCCACGCGACCATCACAGAAGGTCCCTTCCAGGCCGACTGGAACTCGCTGGAGAAATACGAGATTCCGCAGTGGTACAAGGATGCAAAATTCGGCATCTTCATCCACTGGGGGGCGTACAGCGTTCCTGCGTACGGAAGCGAATGGTACCCTCGCCAGATGTACATCAACCGCAAGCGTCGCGGCGACAATTTCTTCCAGTACCACATCGACACCTACGGTCCTCAAAAAACGTTTGGCTACAAAGACTTCATCCCGCAATTCAAAGCGGAGAATTTTGACGCGAAAGTTTGGGCCAAACTCTTCAAAGACACGGGAGCACGCTACGTCATCCCGGTTGCCGAGCATCACGACGGCTTCCCGATGTATGACTGCGCGTTCACTCGCTGGGACGCATCTGAAATGGGGCCCAAACGCGACGTGATTCAGGAACTGTCCGACGCGGTTCGTTCAGAGGGCATGAAGTTCGGTGTCAGCAGCCACCGAGCGTTCAACTGGATGTTCTACGTACGCGATGAATCATTCGACAACGCTGACCCACAGTACGCCGACCTCTATGGTCGTCCGATGCCTTTCTTGTTTGACGAAAATGCCTGGGACTACCAGCACAACTTCACGCCACAAGACCAGCAATTCAAAGACGATTGGTTGGCTC
>NZ_JBICHO010000418.1:0-22691 GCF_043100905.1 Rhodopirellula sp. JB055
ATTGCCCAACGAGGACGTGTTCTGCAATCCAGCGGTTCCCGTAATCTCGGGCGAGACGAAGAGAACTCGACAGAAGGGGCTGGCAAGACGCAGTCTCTGTTGGTTCTTGGCGTCGGGCCGAAACGTCAAGTTGCGATGCAGATGTCCCAAGTCGCTCGATTGGAACAGGTTGCGAAAAATCTGATTGAAGAAGCAGACAACAAGAGCGTGATTCAGTATCGCGGAAAGATTCTTCCTCTCATCGACCTCGCGTCCATCCTGGGGATTTCTCGCAACCAATTCGGTGGCATGAATTCTTCGCTCTCTGGGGAAGAAGGAGCGGAACATGACAACTTAGATGAAAGCTGCCAAGTGGTGGTTCATTCGGAGGAAGGCCGCAGCTTCGGAGTCGTGGTCGATCGAATCATCGATATCGTCGACGCTCACATCGATCTTGTTGAATCACACAGCGGAAGTGGCGTGCTCGGTTCCGCAATTGTTCAAGATCGAATCCTTGACCTGTTGGACCTGCCAGCCGTCATTCAGGCAGCAGGGCATCGGATCGCATAAGCAACCAAAATCGAAAAAGCATACAAGACATCACGGGAAATCAAATGATTGAAGACGACCAAATCTGCACCTTTTACCTCGACGATCAGGTCTTCGGGATCGAAGTCAAGTCGGTTCAAGAAGTCATACGCTATCAGAAGATGACGGAGGTGCCGCTCGCAGACAACTCCGTCTGCGGATTGATCAATTTGCGGGGACAAATTGTGACCGCAATCGATCTTCGAATGCGACTTGGTCTCCCCAATCGTGATTCAGACAAGCTGCCGATGAACATCATCGTGCGAGGCGATTCCGGGACGACCACCAGCTTTCTGGTCGATTCCATCGGGGAGGTTGAAATGATCGACCCTCACAATTTCGAGCGGACCCCTGGGACACTCAATGCGATCGCCAGCGAAATCATTCGTGGCGCTTACAAGACTGACGATGAACTGATTCTGATCCTCGACCGGGAGAGAGCCATGAACGTCAGTGTGAATTGATCTGCCGAGTGATCCTGAACTTCCGAACCAACTGTAATCCAATCCTAACGCCGACATAAAGACCCATTCCAATGAGCACGACTCTCGAAAACGCAAAAGACACCGCCGTCAACACCGCCCGCAAGGCCAAAGGTTCTGCACGATCCAAAGCCGTTGACACCGATTCATCCGCCGACAAGACATCGCAAGTTCACGCACAGGTATTGAATGCGACTCAACTGGTGATGGAGTTGGATCATGACGGCATCGTACTCAGCGCAAACGCACGCATGCTTGACTTGCTCGGTCGACCTTGGGAGGACGTGGTGGGAGCACCGTTCGGAAACCTGTTGCCAACAACCAATCAGGCAAAGACCGCCTACAAGAAGATGCTGCAGGATTTGCCCGCTGGCAAGCTTTCCGCAGGTGAGTATCTGCTGATCTCAGCCGACGACGCGGATTGTTGGATCGACTTATCGTTCCACCCGATCCACAACGAAGACGGTGAGCTTGAGTTGACTTTGTTGGTTGGATCCGACATCACGGAGAAGAAGGAACTGCAAAGCCAAGTTCAAGAGATGCAGGTCTACGTCGACGTTGTCAACATGACGAGTATCGTGTCGGAATCAGACTTGAAAGGCGACATCCTGTCGGTCAACGAAAAGTTCATCGAGGTGTCGAAGTACCCAGAAGACGAATTGATTGGCTTCCCGCATAGCACAACGCGGCACCCCGACATGCCAAAAGAAGTCTTCAAAGAAATGTGGTCGACCATCGGACGCGGAAAACCGTTCCGCGGAATCATCAAGAACCGAGCCAAAGATGGAACGCCATACTATGTCGATGCTGTGATTGCACCGGTCATGGGTGACAATGGCAAACCACGAAAATACATCGGTATTCGCTACGATTTGACCGAAACCGAAATTGCTCGACACAACACCAACGGTTTGCTCGATGCAATCAACTCGACCAACGCCTTTGTTGAGTTTGATCTCGACGCAAATGTGACATCGGCCAATGACACTTTCCTCGACATCATGGGCTATCAGACCGAAGAGGTTATCGGCAAGCCACACCGAAACTTTGTTGATCCAGTCTTTTCTCGCTCGCACGAATACAATCAATTCTGGGATGAATTGAAGGCCGGCAATGCTCAAAGCGGGATTGTCAAACGTGTGACCAAATCCGGCGATGAAGTCTGGTTGCAGGGCGTTTATTGCCCCGTCAAGGACGAAATGGGACGTGTTGCGAAGTTCGTTCAGATTGTGACAGATGTCACGGAAGAACGTCTCAAGAATGCCGACTACGAAGGCCAACTGGCTGCGATCGGAAAAGCTCAGGCCGTCATCGAATTTAATCTGGATGGCACCATCATCACCGCCAATGACAACTTCCTTGCTGGTCTGGGATACACGTTGGATGAAATTGTTGGGAAGCACCACCGTACATTCGTGTCATCGGAATATGCTTCCACTCCCGACTATCAACAACTTTGGGACGCGCTCAACCGAGGCGAGTTCCAGGCGGGTGAATTCAAGCGGGTCACGAAGAGTGGTGAAGAAATTTGGATCCAAGCTTCTTACAATCCAATCTTTGACCTGAATGGCAAACCGTTCAAGGTTGTCAAGTTTGCAACAGACATCACCGAGCAGGTGAACGCACGCGAAGAACTGAAGCAGAACGTTGAAGAGATCCTCGGGGTTGTGAACTGTGCATCCGATGGCGACTTGACCCAAGAAATTCATGTCAACGGCGATGATGCGATCGGACAAGTTGGTGCCCGGTTGCAGACGTTCTTCTCTGATCTGCGTGGAAGCATCGAATCGATCGCTGAGAACGCAACGTCATTGGCGGGGGCCTCGGAAGAGTTGTCGGCTGTCAGCACACAAATGAGCGGCAACGCCGAGGAAACATCGTCGCAGGCACAGATCGTTTCCAGTGCGTCGACCGAAGTCAGTCAGAACATTCAAACGGTCACGACCGGCGTGGAAGAATTGAATTCGGCCATTCGCGAAATCGCTCGCAACGCGACCGAGGCATCCAAGATTTCCAACCAAGCGGTCGGCGTCGCCAGCGACACCAATGACACCATCACCAAACTTGGGGCGAGCAGCCTGGAAATTGGCAAGGTGGTCAAGGTCATCACCTCCATCGCGGAGCAAACCAATCTGTTGGCTCTCAATGCCACGATTGAGGCTGCACGTGCGGGTGAAGCAGGCAAGGGATTCGCGGTTGTTGCAAACGAGGTCAAAGAACTCGCGAAGGAAACTGCCAAGGCGACCGAAGACATCAGCGGCAAGATTGAAACGATTCAATCAGATACCGGCGGGGCGGTTTCGGCGATCCGGGAGATTAGCGAAGTGATCAACCAGATCAACGACATCTCCAATACCATCGCCAGTGCCGTCGAAGAGCAAACTGCGACGGCCAACGAAATCGGGCGGAACATTGGGGAAGCATCGCAAGGTGCTGATGAGATCGCCAAGAATATCACCTCCGTCGCATCCGCAGCGGGAAGCACCTCGCAAGGTGCCGGGAACACCCAACAAGCCGCTGGGGAGTTGTCGGAGATGTCCGCCAACCTGCAGCAGTTGGTCATGCGATTCAAGTTCTAGTCGCAACCCGATTCGGCGGCTTGGTTGTTGGCTTGCCCGACGCCAAGCCGCTTTTCCAACGAAAAAATCAGTCCGCTCTCGGGCGGCCTACTCTGTTGATTCACAAAACCCTACTTGCATAACAAGTCGATATGAATGTGCTAATTGTTGATGACTCGCGTGTGATCCGAAAGATGATCGCCCGCATCATGAAAACGCTCGGCTACGAGACTTTCGAAGCAGGCAATGGACTGGAAGGCCTTGTCGAACTGGCAAAAATTGAGTCGGTTGATCTCATTCTGGTCGACTGGAACATGCCGGAGATGAATGGGTTGGATTTTGTGAAAGCAGTCCGTGCTGATGCTGAAAACAGCCACATCCCCATGATCATGGTCACCACCGAATCCGAGATGAGCCGGATGGCTCTCGCGTTCATGGCAGGTGTGAATGAATACATCATGAAGCCTTTCACTGAAGAAGGCATCAATTCCAAACTCGAACTTCTTGGAATTGGAACAACGGCATGAGCACCCACAAAAAGATCCGTGTTCTGATCGTCGATGACTCCACCGTCATCCGCCGGTTGCTAACACAAACTTTGTCGGAGGATCCCTCTGTCGAAGTGGTGGGAACGGCACCGAACGGGAAGATCGCGCTAGCAAAAATACCAACGTTGAAGCCCGATGTGATGACGTTGGATATCGAAATGCCGGAAATGAATGGTTTGGAAACGTTGACCGAATTAAGAAAGGTCAATAAAACGCTTCCTGTCATCATGTTCAGCACACTGACTCAGCGTGGTGCCGAGGGAACACTCGACGCGCTGGAACGGGGCGCCAATGACTATGTCGGCAAGCCCGCCAATGTCGGAAGCGTTACCGAAGCGATGGCTCGAGTCCGAGGGGAAATGGTTCCCAAGCTCAAAGCTCTTTGTCCGAGATTCGCACCATCTCGTCCTGTCCGAGAAAGCTTCCGAGTACCGGTCAATGGTTCGAATGGAGGTGCTGCCACACCGGAATTCAGCCTTCGTCCGAAAGGCCAGGTCAGCCGCATCGACATATTGGCCATTGGTGTCTCAACCGGAGGACCCAATGCTCTGTCGACGCTGCTGCCGCAATTGCCAGGCGACTTTCCGATTCCGATCGTCATCGTTCAACACATGCCTCCAATTTTCACCAAGCACTTGGCGGATCGGCTGAACTCGAAATCTGAGTTGCAAATTGCCGAAGCGAAAGCGGGCGATCCGCTCGTCGCCGGACATGTTTGGATCGCGCCGGGTGACTTTCATATGACGACGGACGTCAGCGGTGCCTCACCGAAAATTGGTATTCATCGAGGTGCCCAGGAAAACTCTTGTCGTCCCGCGGTGGATGTTCTGTTTCGAAGTGTTGCCGAGTCTTATGGACGTCACAGTTTGGCGTGCATCCTGACCGGTATGGGCAGCGACGGACTCATTGGATGTCAAGCCATCGCCGATGCCGGCGGGCAAATTGTCACCCAAGACCGAGAAACCTCCGTCGTATGGGGAATGCCGGCAGCGGTAGCGAACGCTGGATTGGCCAATCGAATTTTACCTTTGGGCGAAATCAGTGGCGAGCTCACCCAGCTTGCTATGAATGGACGCCACCAACGATCACTAGTTGCTGGAGGGGCACTATAATGACGACCTGCACTGATGACTCGCTTGCAAAAGCCGACTTTGATTTCCTTGCCAAGTTGGTGTTGGATCAATCGGCGATCGTTTTGGAAGCGAGTAAATCGTATCTGTTGGAGTCTCGATTAAACCCTGTCGCACGAGAACACGGTTTCGGATCCATCGCTGAACTTGCAGATGCCTTGAGGAAACCCAACAGCCGTAAACTTGAGCAAGCTGTCGTCGATGCAATGACGACGAACGAGACAAGCTTTTACCGTGACATTCACCCATTTGATTTGTTGCGAAAACAGATTCTTCCTGAACTGATTGAGAAGCGGTCCAATGAAAGACGACTGACCATTTGGTCCAATGCTTGTTCAAGCGGCCAAGAAGTTTACTCAATCGCGATGATGATCCGGGAGCACTTCCCGCAGTTGGCCGACTGGGACATCCGTCTCCGTGCAACCGATTTGTCGTCAGAGATTCTTGAGCGAGCTGAGAAAGGAATCTTCAATCAAACGGAGGTCAATCGTGGTCTTCCGATGCAGTTGCTGATGAAATACTTCCACCGAGATGGAGTGCATTGGCGAATCAACGATGAAATTCGTTCGATGGTGAAGTTCGACAGCGTGAATCTGATCGAACGCTGGCCCGCAACTTTGATGTCGGTCGATGTTGTTTTTCTTCGCAATGTGCTGATCTACTTCACGCCCGATACCAAACGCGAGATTTTGGCGAAGGTGCGTCAGAGGATCCGGGATGACGGTTGTTTGTTCTTGGGCGGATCAGAAAACACGATGAATCTTACAAACGAGTTTGAACGCGCTCAAGTAGATCGTACAGTCTACTATCGTCCGATCTAGGGGCGATGAGTTCCGACCTAGAAGCCGTTTTCGCGTCGTTCTTATAGGAACGTCTTTCACTTCACGATTCAAAGAAACCTCATGGATATTCAACCAATTGAATGCAGCTATGTAGTTGCCCTTGTGCAAGCAATCTTCGACAACATGTTGCAGTTGCCGTGCGAAGCTGCCGACACACAGTCTGATGACCTGCCAGGCACCGACGAGCGACTTGTCGGGTGCGTTCAAATCCAAGGCGATTGGGTGGGAGCCGTTGAAATCAGCACGCCGCTCAACTTCGGCCGCAAAGCCGCAGGCGCTATGCTCATGGTTCCAGTGGAGGACGTGTCGATGGAAGATATCCAGGACACGATCGCAGAGTTGTCGAACATGGTTGGAGGCAGCATCAAAGCGATCCTGCCAGGTCAGTCGACCCTCTCACTTCCGAGCGTCGCGAGCGGACAAGGTTTGGATTTCAAGCTTGCGAATGTCGTTCACACGCAATCCATCGCACTTCGAAGCGAGGACTCGGATTTCTCGGTGTCCATTCGACACTTTGATGCTGCCAGCACATAGGCAACGATCGGCGAGTCGACGCGGGGGGCCAATTGTCCAGTTCACCTAGCGGGGATTTCGCTGCCTGGGCCACCGCGACGTGGTTTTCGAACATTTGTGTCACTGAATTGCGGGGAGGTCTTCGCCTCGGCAACCAGAGACGCCGTTTTTAACGGGCGTTTTTGTGACGTCCGGTTTCACGGGTTGCAACAAGCTCTTACTCACTCTAATACTCACTCTAGAATTTCAACGAAACGGATAGGTTATCATGAAGGTACTGTTGGCAGAAGACTCTGGCGTCATGCGGAAAATCATCGCACGTGGCTTGCATAGTCTTTGGGTGGATGACGTGGTGGAGGCTGCGGACGGTGCGATTGCACTGGAGAAATTCCAACAAGGGAACGACTTCGACTTGGTTCTAACGGATTGGAATATGCCCAATATGACTGGATTGGAATTGGTCAATGCGATTCGCGGCACGGGGTCCAAGGTTCCCATTATGATGATCACCACGGAAGCAGAGAAAGGGCGTGTTCTGGAAGCGATCCAGGCTGGTGTCAATGACTATTTGGTCAAGCCATTCGATCAATCTCAGTTGCAGACGAAACTCGAAAGAGTGCTGCCCCAGCAAACGAACTGAGGTTCGAGTTGTCACTGGCTGACGGAGTGTGGGATTGGTGAGTGGGAAGAGGGGACGGCTTCGTGCTGGATATGCTGCTTTTCTGAATCAACTGTCGAGGCACCTGTCGCGTCGTCATTGTTTGGATTGGGGGCATCTGGTTCCGGGATTTCTGCACCGAGAATCATCGCCAATGGACGCAGTTCGTCATAGCCTTCACAGGCCATTCGAGCAGCAATCAGGATGGGGACGCTCAGGAAGACGCCCATGATTCCCCACATCCATCCCCAGACGACGATCGACAAAAACACCAGCACTGGGCTCATGCTCATTGACCGTCCCAAGATCGCTGGTGTGATGAATTGTCCCTCCAGTGATGTGAGTGTCATGAACGCGAGTGTCACGAAAAACGCGTAGTACGTGGGCTCAAAGTTGAGTAGCGCGACAAAAAAGATGATGAGAGCTCCCGCGATTGCACCGACGATTGGGATGAAGTTGAAAGCGAACGCCATGAATCCCCACATGATGGGCGACGGCATTCCCAGCATCCACATCACCAAAGCAACACACACCCCGAGTCCCGCATTGATGGCAGAGACCTGAGCAAGATAGCTGCCCAAACCCTCCTGAACGTTTTCAATCACTTCGACGAGTTTTCGACGCGAAGAAAAGTTGGGCAGTGAACGCATTACGCTTCGCAACAGGTCATCTCCCGTTGCAAGCAAGAAGTACAACAGTGCGATGCAAATGGTCAGAAACGAAACCACGTTTCCGGTGCCGCTCAGGTAGGACCAACCGCTTGTCCACGTGGGTTGCTTGATCTCGACCGGGACAGGCTTTTCACTGACTGTTTCGCCTTCCGTGACTTCTTCGGTTTCGGCCAATTCCTCGGTGGCTTCGTCAACGTCTTTCAGGCGATCCGTGATGAATGCGAGCTTGCTTTTCGCAACCGACAGGTGTTGCGGTGCTGCTGCGATCGTTTCCTTGGCTGGTTCGAGAACCACGTAGGTTCCCAGCCCAAGGGTCAGCAAAATTCCTGCGATAATGCCGATCGCGCCGACCGGAGCAGGAACGCCGACATGTTTCGCGTGCCGCACAATTGGTCGCAATGTCAGGTAAAGAACAATCGCGGTCGCGACGGGGATCACCAATGACCGTGCGTAGTACAGTGCGTAAAGCACCAGCATCACGGCACAGACTCGCATGGAAAGCAACCCCGCTCGGTTTTCAGTCGGGACGTCATCGTCTTCCACTGGGGCGGTTGTATTCACGATTTCTGTGTTTCCATGGTGGTCATACGGAGAGTGGAATCAGCCTCGATGGCTGCTCGTCATTCTTCGCTGACCAGATGGGAACGCAAAGTCTGTACCGCAATCGGTTGCTAGGTGAACAACCAGGTGCATTAGCGTTCGAACCCACGAAAACGGCGGTTCAATGCTATGAATTCGTTTCGTTATCATCCTCAGTGGTCAATTCGCGACCATCGGGCTTGGAGCTTTGGGTGAGGACGCGTCGCGGGCGTTGGCGAAGCTTGATTTGGCCATAAGCTTCACGGATGAGTGGTTGACCGTGTGTTCGTTCAAGACGACGAATCGTGAAGTGTGCGCGAGCAAGACCTTGGTAGTGATCAATGAAATAGCTGTTGATCAAGGCTCCGCCAACCGCCCCAATGATCGGAATGGCTTGGGCCGCCGCCTTCTCACTGACGACAACTCCGAAACGTTTTCCGATTTGTGTTACCAGGCGAACCAGCGGCGGTGCGGCGGAATCTTTGATGCCATTCTTGAGGATGTACTTCGACGCATCTTGGATCTGCTTCGCCATCGCAGCACGTACTGCGAAGTAACCGATTTCGGTTTCATCATCAATGTCTGAGGCCTGTCCCGGATCCAACGCGAAGACTTCCAAGCATGCCAAGCGAGCTTCCACATCGGAGAGATCTTCCCCTTCGCTCCGAGCGATATCCGCCACACTTCGAAGGATCAGTACCGTTGAAACGGGGAGTTCCGCCGCGACTGTTGCTCCGCCGAGTGCCCCGCCCGCGGCACCGCTGAGTCCCGCCAGCAACTTATGCGTCAGCAATTTCGGTTTGTCTCGCACGCTGGCTCCCCGTGCGTCTTTCTCTGGTCCCAACGTTCGCAGTGCGACGTCGAGTGCGACGTGCAAAGATTTGTCGATTGCCGAATGAATCGTCGACTCGACGCTGTCCGGCAACATCTTCAACGACGCTGTCACCGGAGTCCCGATCATCTCGGTCAGCCGATCCGCGATGCCGTGGTGCTCCAATACCTTTTTGGCTTGACGCAGTTCTTCCAGCGTTTCTTCAGGAAGGCTTCCCGTGATCAAGTTGTCGCTCAAGGTTGATTCCAGTTGATGGGAGAATGCGAACACTCGCTCTCAAGCGTTCTCAGTAGCTCGAAGCCGTCGCGAAATGACAATGAAAACTGTGGCGCTTCCGAGCAGGATTGCCGCCGCCACATCATTGAAAGCGACGAACGGCCCGCACGCCAGTCGCCTTGTGTCGTCTTGCAAACCCCGCGCCCACTCTGCATTGGCACGATTGTTGCATCCGATTGTTGCATCCGATTGTTGCGTCCAGTTTGGTGCTGCGTCCAGATTGGTGCTGTCAACGTCTGGTGGTCTCGCAGGTCGAATTGCGACTTTTGACAGAAGCATCAAACCACGCGGACGAGCTGACCACGATCGAACAAAACGCAATCGGCAGTCCCAAACACTTTTCGAGGAATAAAGATGGCCAATCAAACGACTGACCACGACACCATTCGCAACTGGGTTCAAGAACGCGGTGGCGTTCCCGCGACAGTTGAGTCGACCGCCGACTCCGACGAAGGCATTGGAATCTTGCGGATTGATTTTCCTCACGGAGGCCGCAACGACACTTTGTCGACGATCAGTTGGGAAAACTTCTTCGACAAGTTCGAAGAATCCAACCTCGCGTTCCTGCACGAGAACGAGACCGCCGGTGGTGAGCTCAGCCGATTCTGCAAGTTCATTGATCGAGAAACAGAGTAGCGCCGCCCGACTCACGTTCTCTCGACGTCTCTTTCTTGTTCCTTGCACAACCGGCATTCAACCACACTCATTTCATGTCTATAGCGATCGACGAATCAGCACTCGAAACTCCCGACGGACGCGAACTTCATTGTCGCCGCGCCGGACCATCCTCCGCCGAACTCGTGTTCGTCGTCGTGCACGGTTTGGGCGAGCACTCCGGGTGCTACGACGACTTCGTTGATCGCATGCTGGCACTGGACCGTGGGGTGGTCATCTATGATCAACATGGTCACGGTCAGAGTCCTGGTGCTCGCGGAGACGCTCCCAGTTTCGGCACGCTGGTCGATGACATTACCGTCGCTCTCGAATTTGCGGCGAAGCAATTTCCGCGAGCTGAGTTCGTGTTGTTGGGGCATAGCATGGGCGGAAACTTGGTGTTGAATCATCTCCTTGGCCGTGATCACGAATACGTGAGGCGCGCAATCGTTACCAATCCGATGATCCTGCCACCCAATCCACCCACGCGGCCGCAAGCCTTTGCCGCGTGGTTAACCGGCAAGCTCATCCCGCACATTCGTTTATCAGCGTCGATTGAACCGACACAATTGACTCAGGATGCTGAAGCACTTCGCGACCTCGCCGAAGACGATCTGGTACACGAGAAACTTTCGATTGGGATCGGCAGCCAACTGATCAACCACGGCATTTGGTTGACCGACCACGCGAAAGAGCTGAACGTCAAATTGCTGGTGCTGACCGGTGAGGAAGACGAACTCTGTGATTCGGAAACCACGGACGAGTTTGTTGAGAAGGCCGGCCGATTATGTCATCGCGTTTCGTTGGATGGTCTACGACATTCGCTGTTGATCGAAGAAGAACGCGAACGGGTTTATGACGCGATTGAAAACTGGCTCCTCGACACGGCCGCTCTCAGCATCGAATAGATCGCAGTGCCGAACTGAGCCTCCGTATCGGAGAGATGCCCATCACAGGCAGACTTTGCAAAAGCAGTTGCAAAGCCCCCCTGTGTTTGGACAACCTGAACTTCGAGTTCACTTCTTCTTTTTCTTCAACAGCTTCCAAATCGATTGACCGCTTTCGCGATCCAAACGCACCATTTCGTGCCGTCGGATGTCGAAGCAGACGATCGATCCACGAGGTCGCTTGGCGTAGACAAACGGCAAGCAGACCACGGTGACCTTGTAAGGGGTCCCGTTGGCTGTTGATAGATAGCGAGTTCGCACGGGTTCGTCCGGTGACAACGACACGTCCGCGCAGTTCCAAAGAAAGGAAGGAACTTCGAAGATCTCGCTTAGAACGGTGATGAAGTCACCCTTTTGGATGTCTTCCCCCGCGACTCGCGCAGCGACGTTCGTCGCCGACTGGGTTTCGGATGTGGTTCTCATTGTTTCGCATTGTGTGAACAGTTGTTGGGGACAAATCGTTCTTGTCAGGCATGCAAGTAGAAATCACTCGCAACCTGATTTCGTTGCAAAACAGGATGGTAAAACTCGCATCGTTTCATCTTTCGCGAAAGGCACATCATTGTCGTCAGGAGAATGATCCGAGTCGCATCGGATTCCTTGCCCCATGGACCGATCTCACCACGCCAAGGTTCGCGAAAACAGGTTTAGAAAGCGGCGTCGTTGATCGAATTGGCACCGGCGTCGGTGTTCGCCTTGCTAGATCTCAACTTCTGACGCGTCGACAGGCAATTGCCGACTCATCCAAATCGGTGTGAAGATGAACCATCCGATCGTGCCGAACAACGCGATGGATTTGACCATCGGAAGTGCAATCGCACCAGCAAAAAGTAGCGAACACGGAACAACAATCATGCAAAGCGTGATCAGCGACATCATTTTGGCGAAGTTCTTCATGGCGACATCACGGTTGTGTTCTTGGGGTGAAAAAGTGAGTGGAAGGTGATTTGAACGCGAGTGATCGTCAGGAAAGCGATTCATCAGCCGGTGCACGCTGCGTCATCTTGCTGATCAGCAAGTAAAGAACGCCGCACGTGAACCAACATGGGATCACTGCATAGGCCGCAAAAAATCCCTTCGCCAAGATGAAGTACAGTGCCACGGCCACGGGCAGCACCCATGCGATCAAGACAGCGCTGTGAATGCGAGCCCCGGTGACCGCCGCGTACTCGGCTCGCAGGCCAAACTTCTGAATCAAGTAGAAGTCGACAAAGATGACGGCTCCCATCGTTCCCAAGACCGTTCCATACGTGCCCACAAAATCGAGCAGTTGAGCCGACAGGTTGGGGAACGCTCCAGCGATCGTCGCAACCACACCGGCGACGAGCGTCATCGCGGTTCGCGAACTTTGGGGAAACATCCCTTGAAACGCGAGTCCCGCACGGTAGATCGTTGGATTCGCGGTCGTCCAGCCCGCGATCACCACACAGATGATCCCAGTCCATCCGACCGCTTGGTAGGCAAGCAACCCAGGATTCGCGGTGACTTTGCCGTCATCGCCGACCACCAAAGCAGGCTGCAACTTGATCAACGCGGCCAACAACAAAGCCGCCGCGATCCAAGCCATGTAGTGTCCGAGAAACATTCCAATTGCGGGCGCCCAACCAGAGGACTTGCTCTTCGCAAAGCGGAAGATCGTGAGATCCGACATCCCGAAATGCATCGCCCCGTTGCACAACCAAGCGAAGACCACGATCTGCCAGAAACTGAATGTACCCGGTCCATTCTTTTCTTGAACAAACGCGATTGCATCGGACCAAAACTTGCCCTCCGACAATGCCGATGCGTTGGTGGCACCCATCTGAGACAGAGAAACAATTCCGCAGCATGCAAAAACAGCGATCATCCACGGTGCCGCGATATTCGCGAATCTTGCTACGCGTTCATAGCCGCCGGCTGCAACTGCGGTGATCACGGCTCCGACGATGACCACCAACAATGTGAACGATGGATTGCTCAGACCAAAGAAGTTCTCAGGCACGTCGAAGCTGATATCAAAGGGGACTCCCACGGCTGATGCGGAGACCGTGACCATCGCCCCGGCGAGAAAGCAGAAGAGCAATCCGTTGACCAAGTTGTAGAACTTGACCAGCGAACCACCGGCGATCCGTTCGAGTTGGTAGTAGAGGGTCAAACGTTTGGCCATCGCGATCGGGACCACAAGGAATCGCCAAGTCAGCACGGCCAGCAAGTTGCCGAGCAAAAGCCCCAGCAGCAAATCGGACAGGCTCGCTCCCGCAGCGAGGAACAACGGCCCGATCATGAACTCGGTGCCCGCCGCATGCTCGCCGGCGTACATCCCCCAAAACTTCCCGTTTCCCATTGGTGCGGATTCGGGAACGGGTTCGCGTTCAAATTCGCCGCCCGCGTTTGAATTTTCTTCGCTCATCAATTCTCTCGAGTGCTAAAGATCGGTCACTTCACCGTCGTCTGCCTGTCGGTCCGCCACGACCGCAAATTTGTCGGCGGGGGCGATCAAACCAAAGCGGAGTTGTCACTTCGTTGCGACAACACTTTGCTCTCGTATTCCCGCACGTTCTGCAACCAATCCGCTCCCGCGGGTACGTTGACCGATTGGCAATAGTGATTCCAAACGGCACCCAGAGGGAGCGTCTTTTGTTCTTCGATCAACGCGAGACGGCCGGTCAGATCGCCTTCCAATTCCAGCTTTTTCAGTTGCTCGGTTGGTTCCAGCATGGCTGCCAAAACCGCTTTCAATGCGTTGCGAGTTCCGATTGCCCAAGCCGCCACGCGGTTGATGCTAGCGTCGAAGAAATCCAATCCAATGTGCACGCGTCCGAGGTAATCACCGCGAACCACTTCTTGCATGATCGATTGCAGTTCATCGCTGTACGTGACCACGTGGTCGCTGTCCCAACGAACACCGCGACTGACGTGTAGCAACAATTCAGGAACGTACATCATCACCGCGGAGATCTTGTCCGAGATCGTTTCGGTTGGATGGAAATGGCCCGCGTCCAGGCACAGGACTTTGTTGCGAGACATCGCGTAGCCCATGTAGAACTCGTGCGAGCCGACCACATAGCTTTCGCTTCCGATGCCAAACAGTTTGCATTCGACGGCATCGAGAGTTTGTTCGGCGGGATACTCGGTTGCGAAAATGGAGTCCAACGAAGCAGCCAGTCTTTCTCGCGGTGTCTTCCGATCGGCGGGCACGTCTTTGAATCCGTCGGGAACCCAGAAGTTATTGACACAGGGATTGTTTTGAGCCGCGCCCATTGCGGCGGCGATCTTTCGGCAAGCGATGCCGTGATCAATCCAGAATTGGCGAATGCCGGAATCCGCGTGAGCCAGCGTGAAGCCATCCGCCGCATTGGGATGCGAGAAGTAGCTTGGGTTGAAATCCAACCGGACCTTTTGATCGCGAGCCCAATCGATCCAACCTTGAAAGTGTTCAACCTCAATCTCATCACGATCGACGCGGCTTTTGAAGTCGCCATAAAGAGCGTGCAAGTTGAGTCGGTGGTTGCCTGGGATCAGCGAATAGGCCAATTCCAAATCGCTCTGCAGTTCATCGATCGTGCGAGCGCGACCCGGATAGTTGCCAGTCACCGCCAGCCCGTTTCCAAGTGCACCGTCGTCGCCCTCGAAGCCCTTCACGTCATCGCCTTGCCAGCAATGAACCGAGATTTCGACGTCTCGCATGCGTCGCAAAGCCGAATCGACATCGACCCCAATCGCCTGGTATTCCTCTCGGGCCAACTGAAAAGCCTTCTCGATATTGCCAGCTCGATTCATGATCTCAATGCCTGATCTAAGGGCGGTGTGAATTTCTGTCCGGCCTTTTGATGTGACCGATCTTTCCTTAGCCTAGCGGGGGGAACAACGTGAAACCTTGACATTCTTGCCGATAACAAGACAATCGTGCCACCTGGAATTGCTTTTCTGAAACAGCCAAATCAGGCCAAAACTCCAGTCCAAGGTGCCCGAGAGCCATGACCGAGTTGATTCCAACGCTGAAAAAAGAGGACTGGTTTCACTCCGATGGCTTTCCGATCGTGGTCGAACGGCGTGACCCGCAAGAACCCTTTGGGTTGCACTGTCACGAGTTCGCTGAGATCGTCATCATCACCGGCGGCAAAGGCGTGCATATCACCGGCGAAGACAGCTACGAACTGGTGACAGGTGACACATTTGTGATCGGTGGCGACCGACCGCATGACTATCTGAACATGGACCAGTTGAGTCTGATCAATATCTTGTTTGATCCGCTTGAGTTGCCACTTTCGATTGGCGATCTGCAATCGTTGTCTGGTTACCATGCGTTGTTCACACTCGAACCAGCCTGGAGAAAACGGCATCAGTTCACCAGTCGTTTGCAACTCAATCCAGCGGAGTTGATCGAGACGCTTGGATATGTCGAATCGTTGGATCAAGAGTTGAAGCAACGTGCGGCTGGCTTTCGAACGATGGCGACACTGACGATGTTGCAGTTGGTCACGTTTCTTTCGAGGTGTTACAGTCGAACACGCAATCCGGAGAGCAAGAAATTGCTTCGCATCGCCGAAGCGATTTCGCACATCCAGCGGCACTTTGATCGTCCGATCTCACTGGATGACTTGGTCCAGATTTCGGGAATGTCTCGTCGAAATTTCATTCGCACTTTCGAGGGCACGATGGAGACTTCCCCAATCAAGTACTTGATCCAGGTGCGGATTCAAGAAGCCAGTCGCCTGCTGCGCAGCACCGATCGATCGATTACCGACATCGCCTTCGATGTTGGTTTCTCGGACAGCAACTACTTCAGTCGGCAGTTCCGAACCCACCTTGGCTTGTCGCCTCGCGAATATAGAAAGCAAATGCGATAAGAACCACGTTGACGTAGCGGAAGGGCGCGAGCCCTCCGGTTCCTCACCGGGCGGCTTGCGCCACATCGCTACAATCGTGACTTGTTGTTCACGCGTTGCTAAGCGATGAGAGTCACGCCAGGTTGAACTGTTCGCACAGTTCGTCGATGACGTCTTGCTGCATCACCGACACGTCGCCGATGGCTTTCGCATTGATCACGGCTTCGGCGGTGGATTCGAGCACTTCCAAGCGATCGAATGCGTCCAGGACGGTGGTGCCGGTCACCAACACGCCATCGTTTTCCAGAATCGCGGCTGGGTTGCGACTGCACACATAGTCGGCAATGGATTCATCGCTTGAATACTGGACACCGTAGGGAGCACGAGCCACATCACGCAGGAAGACGTAGCTTTCAGGAATCGTACGGACGTCCAATGGCACGCTGGTGACACTGAACGCAGTTGCGTTGACCGGGTGAGCGAACACGATTGCTTGCACGTGCGGGTGTTTTTCGTAGATCGCTCGGTGAGCGTTGGCAGCGCGACTGGCCAGTTTTCCGTATTCACGAAACTCGCCTTTGACGAGCACAAAGTCCTCTGCCCGCAACAACTCACGGTCTCGCTGCGTTGGAGTGATCAAGAATGAATCGTCTTTCAAGCGAGCTGAAAAACTGCCTTCGGTACTGATCAACAATCGCTGGCGGCAACCTCGCCGCACGAACTCACAGAGTTGCCGTCGCAATTCTTGTTCTCGCGTGGTGGCCGAGGGCGGTTGATAGCTGATGAAATCAACGCTCCGGTGTGCCGCCTGATCCAGTTGTGAATCGGTGAGGTATTGAACCTCACCAATTTGTTTGGCTTTGATCAACGTTTTGCCCGCGAATTCGAAGGCCTCGAATCGTTGGAAAGCGGAAGCGAAATCTTCCCCGGCCACGACGACGCCGTGATTTTCTAAGATCACGCTGTCGCACCCGTCTTCGAACTGCTTTGCAATGCTGGCACCGAGAGCTTCCGTCCCCGGGCAGGCATAAGGTGCGAAACCGACTTTGCCACAAACACTGTGTGCTTGATGGAACAACCGCGTGTCGGGTGTCCCACGGCAGATGCTGAAAGCGACGAGCGCGACCGGGTGAGCGTGCACGATCGCTTTCACATCCGGTCGGGCTTCGTAGATCGCTTTGTGGAACGGGAACTCCGAGGATGGCGGGTGCGGGCCATCGACGGATCCATCGGCGCGAACGCAGATGATGTCGTTCCGAGTCAGGTTGCCTTTGTCGACTCTCGCCGGCGTGATCCAGATATTGCCTTCGCTGTCTCGGATCGACAGATTGCCGCCCGAAGTCGTCGTCATGCGGTAACGATAGATCCGATCCATCGTTTGCATGATTCGGTCCCGTGGATGTTGGACATCTCGCGAATGGCTCATTCTATTCCCGTCGGTGAAGGTTCGATCAAAGGTCAGCGGAGACGATTACAAAGGCCGGACAACCGACGTGCTGCGGTAGTAATCCATCAGCGTTTCAGGGGAAAGCACGCCGCCGCCCATGCCGCTTTTCTTGACTCCGCCATAAGGGACACCGTGTGCGAACACGTTGTGAGCGTTGATCCAACTGTTGCCAGCGATCATCGCTTCGGCGACCCGGTTGGCTCGCTCGGCGTCGGTCGTCCAAACACTGTTGGCCAATCCGTAGTCGGTGTCGTTGGCTTTCGCGATCGCGTCCGCTTCATCTGAAAATTTCGCCAGGTAAGCCACCGGGCCAAAGATCTCTTCGCGAGCGGCGACGTTGTCCAGTGGTCCGGCCAACAACGTTGGTTTGACATAGTTTCCGTTCAGGCCATCGACCGTTGCGGGACCGCCACCGCACAAGCATTGGGCGCCTCCTGCGGTGCCTTTTTCTTGGTACCCAAGAACACGTTCGCGTTGTTTCGGATTCACAACCGGGCCCATGTCACTGTTTGGATCCAGTGGGTGACCGATGCGGACTTTTTCCATCAACTGTTTGCACTCGGAGACGAATTCATCGTAGATGTTTTCGTGGATCAACCAACGCGTTGCATCGCAGCAAACTTGTCCGGTGTGGAATGTGATTGCACCAACCAAGGCTTGCGCGGTGGCTTTGACATCAACATCATCGAAGACAACCGCGGCACCCTTGCCGCCCAATTCCAGCTTGACTGGCACCAAGTTGCGTCCGCAAGATTCACCGACCAAGCGGCCGACTTCGGGCGAACCGGTGAACGACATGCGTTTGATTTCAGCGTTGTTGGTCAGGGCGGCTCCCGCCGTTGCACCTCGACCGGTGACGACGTTGATCACGCCATCCGGCACACCGACTTCTTTGGCCAATTGAGCCAAGTAGATCGCAGACAGCGAAGTGTCTTCGGCGGGTTTGATGACGACAGTGTTGCCGGCGGCCAATGCTGGCGAGATTCCCCAACCGATCAACAAGAACGGGAAGTTCCATGGGAAGATGAAGGCACAGGCACCCCAAGGTTGTTTGACCGTGTATGCGTCGTGTCCAGGCACATCGAGCTTCGTGCGTTTTGCGACTTGCTCGGACAGGCCGACGAAGTAACGCATCGTGTCGACGAAGTTCTGCACGTCGCCGGCGGCTTGGGCTTCGATCTTGCCGGCATCGAGAGCCTCGATTTGGGCGATGATTGCTTTGTGACTTTCGACCGCATCGGCGAGCTTGAGCAGGATGCTGCTGCGTTTCTCTTGGGGTAAAGCAGCCCAAGCGGGAAACGCTTCGTTGGCAACTTCCACCGCGCGGTCGACCTCGGCCGCATTCAAATCGTGGATTTCAGCGAGCTGATCGCCCGAGCCAGGGTCGATCGTTGCCAGTGTGTTTCCCTGTTCGCTCGGGAAGGCTTTTCCGCCGACGAAGCTCGCCAAGGGCGATTGATCCAGGAACGATTGAACTTCGGGAAGCAATGTGTGTTGGGTTGCGACGCTCATATTCTTTTTCGCTCGAACTTTCTCTGCGGTGAAATGGGGTGAAATAGCAGTGTACAACGATTGTCGATGGACTTCATCGAGGCAGCGGGCGTTGGACGGGGAGCCCATCCAACACACCGGGGTGGGCGGGGCCCGTTCGAAACCGGTACCAGAACGCTCCATCGTTCAAAGCCCCGGCGGGTTGATTGCCAACTGTGATCCATCCGGGATCCGAGAGGGCGAAATAAGTCGTGTTTGGCTTCAACCGGGGAAGATTGGTGAATGTGATTTGCCGAGTGCCTTCGTCAGGATGACCTGGTTCTGGGTCCGCTTGCCAGACCACTGTTTGGGTGTCGCTGGCCTCGTACAAACGAAGGGTTTTGCCGGTTGAATTCGCAAACCGTATCGGTTTTGAAAATTGGAAACTCAGATCCGTGTCACAAGGAACATCCATCGCGGACATCGCCGGAACGGCACGCTCGTAGGCGGGCATGATCATGCGAATGCGGTGGTATCCCCAACCTTCCTGGTACTCCTTCAGCGGTGAACGCCAAGACGCTGGCATCGTTGTGCGCTGAAGGGCAAACTGAAACCAAGCGTCGCTCATCGCCGTCAACACATCAGGGTGTTCTGCCGCCAAATTTTGTGACTCAGCCGGATCGTTTTGAATGTCGTACAGTCGCCATGGTCCGTCACTGATGCTGGAAATTTTCCAGTTGCCTTTGGTCAGTGCTTTGCCGGTTTGGTTGAAGCACCAAAACATCTCGTCGTGAATTGCAAGATTCGGCAGATCTGGGTTTCGCAGCAATGGCAACAACGATCTTCCGTACAACGGTTCCAGTTCGCGGTCGCCATCATGAGTGGGATATTCCGCACCGGCTAATTCGAGCAGCGTTGGATACAGATCCGTGACGTGCAATCGCTGTTTCCGGATGGAACCTTCCTGTCCCGACAATTGCATCGGCCAACGCACAATCAAAGGGACGGACACCCCGCCCTCTTGAGCACATGATTTGTACCAGCGAAACGGTGTGTTTTTCAGATAAGACCATCCATTGGAAACGAACGCGTTGCTACCGGGCTCCCATGGGATTTGTTGGTCGTAGGTGTGGATGTTGCCGTTGCCGTAAGCGCCGCCATTGTCCGCCATAAAGATGACGAGGGTGTCTTCATCCAAATCTTGGTCGCTCAAGTGTTGCAGCAAGCGACCAACGTTCCAGTCCAATCGATCCAGCATCCCGGCGTAGGCCGCCATTCGTCGGCTTTCCTGCTCTTGAATTGATGCTGGCAGTTCGTCCCAACGACGAACTTCAGCATCCGGTTCGGACATCACGTAGCGTTCGTCGATCAGCCCCATCGCAATCATCCGGTCGTAGCGATCTCGACGCAGTCTTTCCCAACCCGCGCGGTACCGTTCGTAGTACTTTTCAACATTCTCACGTGGTGCGTGAAGCGGTGTGTGCGGCGCATTGAACGCGACTTGGGTGAAGAACGGTTTGCCCTGCTTTTGTGCAGAATCCATTTCTTCGATCGCACGGTTCGTGAATTCGTCCGAACTGTACCAGCCCTCGCTGACCGGCTGGGGAGAGTCGCGGTCCGTTTGAATTGCGAGCTTGCCGTTTTCCAAACCTGTCCAACTGTCAATCGCACCACCGAGGAATCCGTAGAACGAGTCAAAGCCCGCGTCCAGCGGATTGCCAGGTTGGTGCCACTTGCCAGCGAGCGAAGTCGCGTAGCCCGCCTGCTTCAGCAGACGTGCCACCGGTAGTGAGCGTCGATAGTCATCCGATTGAGAATGTGTGTGCCCAGTCATCAGGCTCGTCCGAGTCACCACACACATCGGGTTGACGTGAAATTCGCTGAATCGAACCCCGTCGGAAGCCAACTGATCCAAATGAGGTGTGTCGATCTCTCCGCCGTAACAGCCAAGGTCCGAGTAGCCCACGTCGTCCGCGATGATGAGCAACACGTTCGGCTTGTCCGCTGCAGACGCCTTGGATTCAATGGACAGGACGATCGACAAAGCACCGATGAGAAGAGCTCCAGATTTCAACATCAGTTGGCTCGCCTGGAACGGTCTGAATTGCTCATCGAATCTTGCAAAAACTGATCGCGTCGTTCCCACCAACGATTCGCCATCTGCTGGACTCGCTCAGGATGTTGTCCCGCCATGTCGTTTTGTTCAGCTCGATCGTGGGCCAGGTTATAAAGTTGCCAATCCCCGTCTTGTTTTGACTCATGGGCCGCGGTTTCGGAATGCAACCAGGGAAAGGGGCGAGAGATGTTGGAATGAATGATCTTCCAATCCCCCTGTCGCAGTGCCCAGTTGCCTTCGTGATAAAACCACAGTTCGTCGTGGATGGACGCATTGTCGTCGGCAAAGGACGGCTTCAAACTTCGGCCGCTCATCAGTGGGCCGCTGGTCTTGCTCCGTTCGACTCGGGCGAGATCCAAGACGGTCGGTGCAATGTCGATGACATGTCCGAGGTTGGTTCGCAATTCGTTCTTTGCACGAATTCCGTCCGGCCAATGAACGATGAACGGCGTCGAGATGCCCCCTTCGTGCACCCATGTTTTGTGCCGACGAAATGGGGTGTTGGCCGCGCTGCTGAACCCAGGCCCCAAGCACAAATAGGTCGCGGCCGATCCGGGTGATGCGGAAGGGTCGTGTCCTTCGCCTCGGACCATGATCTCCGCGCTCGCACCGTTGTCTGACAGGAAACAGATCCAAGTGTTTTCGTACTGGCCCATTTCTTTGAGCTGAGCGAGCACACGCCCGATCTCTTGATCCATGCGATCCACCATGGCCGCATGAATCGCCATCTTGGTTGCTTGGAATTGTTGTTGCTCTCCGGTCAGTTCCTCCCATGGCAACGGGCGAGTGACCTCTCCTTCGCCGAGCACTTTGATTTGATCGGGGAAGGCATAGGGCGGACCAACTTCTTGCTCGATCGGTGACAGGGGCCCAACGTTCAAACTCAGTTCACGCTGGCGTTGTTTGCGTTCTTTTCGCAACGCATCCCAACCGGCGATGTAGCGGTCGCGATAACGATCGATGTCTTCCGGCAACGCATGCAGAGGGAAGTGAGGGGCATGAAATGCAAGGAAGTGAAAGAACGGTTGATCGGAATGTTCCTTCGCGTGTTCCTGCAGACAATCGATCGCATGCTGAGCGGTCGCGGTCGTCCGGTAGAACTTCGGATCGCGATTCTTTTTCCGGATCGAGTCAAAGAACCCCGGGCTTCGGGTGGCTTCGTCGGAGAGATCAAATCCGTTGTCGGTTGGTTTTCCGTCGATGTGCCACTTGCCCGAGTGATAGGTTCGATACCCGGCCGGACGAAGGTATTCGGCCAACGTCTGAGCCCACTCGGGACGTTTTCCACCGCCGCCATATTGCCGCGTCGCCCCAGGCATGCTGTCGCGACGCACCTGTTGTGGGTAGTACCCCGTCATCACCGCCGCTCGTGTCGGCCAGCACCGCGCTGTGTTGTAGAACTGTGTGTATCGCAAACCTCCGGCTGCCAGGGCATCCAAGTTAGGAGTCGCAATCTCACCGCCGTAACATCCAGGATCTGAATACCCCAGATCATCGGCCAGGATCACAAGGAAGTTTGGTCGATCGGATGCCAGCAAAGGATTGCAGGTCACGCCCATCCAAGCGACGGCCATCACCCAAATCAGATTCCGC
>NZ_JBICHO010000419.1:0-8252 GCF_043100905.1 Rhodopirellula sp. JB055
AATGGGGCAATGTGAACCCAGAGTTCATACAGCCGGTCGTTTGGAAGTTGGGCTGTGTTGCCTTCAACTGCCACGAAGTACTCGCCATCCGTGGGGATCACATAATGCTGGAATGCACCCTGCTGCGGATATTGGTGATGACGCGAGCTCGCGGTCATGTATTGACCAGCTTCGTTCGAAAGACCTAACGTTGTAAAATAAGAGCTGGATCGATTGGGGGTCCAAACGGTGACCCAATCTCCGGCTGACGCGTCGATGCTCCAGAAATCGATGTCGTCATCTCGTTCCAGAGATCCGATGCCGCGGACCAACCAATTCGAACCAGGTGCCTCAGGATCAAGATGGACCGCGCCAGTCCGGTCATCGTTTGTGGGATGTTCGAAAAGATACCCGTTGGGCAATTCTTCGATCGAGAAGTCTGTCGAATAGCCATCGCCTTCCGCGAGCGGTTCGCCAAATCGCGATTCGAAGCTAGCGGGTAGGTGCAGTCGATACTTGCCCTCACGCAGAACGTTCACTCCAGAATCAACGGAGAAGTGGAGACGGTTGTGCTGTCCTTCTCCATGGGCGTACGCGAATTCGTGCCTGAGTGCGTAGGATTGATCGTCTGAGGTACCGAACTGACCGTCCGCACCGGCTTCCACAATGGCGACGTCGGATGATTCGAACGAGTCTTCACTTAGGTTGCGATTGAAGGTCACTTCGAAATCCGACAGCATTTGGTCGGTCTCGCCTTTGTCCGAAGGTAGCCCGCGGATTTCCGTGACTCGGAACGGCACGGTGTCGACGACTTCCACGTTCAACACATACTGTCCATCGAAACCGGCGCCGTTCCCTTCCGGATTGGCCGCGACCAGCACTTCATATTCCCCACGGTCGGTCGTCAACGCTCGAAAGCTACCGTCTTCGTCCGGAGAGATTTCGGTGAACGCTGAGCCCACACCATAAAGACCGATAACCGGTTCGACTTGACTCCACTCAGGTCGATCGATTGTAAATCGAACTTGGACATTCGGTTCGAGTGAGCCCAGTTTGTACGTATCACGGTCTGCAAGCAGGAGTGTCCCAGCGATGGATCCCTTCAGCGATCCATTCGGGGTTGAGTTCAACGCGATTGTGTCGCCATGTCCTTTGTGCTGGTTTGCTTGTTCTCGCGATTCCAACGCTTGGCCTGCAACAGTATCGACTCGCAATTCGTAGTCGCGTTGGTACTCGCTGGAGATCAAGAATCGCTTTTGAATCTGAATGTAGTATTCACCGTCGCGCGGAACTCGGAAACGGTTGACCATCGTTGACTTGTCGCCTTGTGGGTGCGTTGACCGTTCGACGCCAAAGGAATTCCCCACGGAGTCCGTAATCGTGAGATCCATGGTCTCAATCATTTCCGTCGTCAGCGTGACGCGAATGGTTTGCGAAGCCTCAGCCTCGAAGCTCCACCAATCGGTGTCGTTGAAGGTTTCAATGAGACCCACGCCCGAGCGAGGCGTTCGCGAAAATCCGGTTCCGGTTGGATCCAATTCGAGTGGTAAAACGGTCGCTCGATCACGCTGGTCGTTGTCGAAACCTTCAAAGATTTCTGTGCTGTCGACAGCATCCAATCGGAAAAATTGTGTGACGGCGTTGTCGCCATCCAATGTGTTCCCAGACAAGTCCGTGATGTCGGCATCTAGCTTCAAACGGAATTGTCCGGTGTCTAGCGGACCATCCGTCACGATGACATCGAAATACGAACTAATTCCATCGCTTGTTAACTCGACATGGAATGGTCGATCGTCATCGGTGTCAAATTGGCCGTCCGCGCCCGCTTCACGCAGGTCAATCAAGTCGTTTTCTAAAGAAATGTCTTCGCTGAAGTTCAATTCGAAGCGACCGATCAGTCCATCGCCTACTTCGTCCGCTGCGGGCAAGCCTGGTGTTTCGAGAAGTTTCGGGGCGATGTCATCATTGATCTCGATGTCGAGGATGTACTGGCCGTGCAGACCGTATCCAATGTCGGCCCGTACGACAGCATAGTAGCTTCCGTCAACTGCAATCGTACCTTCAAAGACTTCTTCTGAAACATTGATGTCAAGAACTCTCTCATAACCACGATAGAGTTCAACGAAGGGTTTCAGTGTGCTCCAGTGCGGCAGGATCGATCGGAGCGAGACTGTTGATCCCGCGTTCAATGTACCCAGGGAAAATCTGTCTTGTGGGGAGTCCGAGCCAAAAGCCAATGCTCCGGTGACCTTGGCCAATCGCGGATTGGTCGTTTCGTTAAACTCAATGACCTCGGTTGTGGGATTGATGTTCGATTGTCTGGAGTTGGTTTCCAGCGTGATTGATTGGGAGACATCCAAAGAAAGTTGATACGGTGCGTTTGCATCTGATCCAAGGGATCCTGAGAGGAGGACAAAGTACTGGCCTGCTTTTGGCAATGAGACTGCGTTGATCACACTGACGCCTTGTGCCAGCACATTTTCATCTGCGTCCAGCAATGTCAGTCCTCGTCCGCTACCCGTAATGCGGACCGCAATTTCAGATGCCGCTGCGACGTCAAATGTCCAGTAGTCCGGATCTCCGTATTGGCTTATCAACCCCAGGCCGGTTCGCGTCGTGTGCGAAAGTCCTGTTCCTCCCGAGTCAGGCGTCAACGGAATCGTCGTCGCCGTTTCAATGGTGTTGTTGTCGACTCCTTCAAAAACGAAACGTTCGGCATCAATCGCGATCTCGAACGATTTGCTGTACCCAGCACCAGCGGCCAAAGGATTCCCGAACGAGTCCGTCAGTTGATCCGAGATGGAAATCTGATAGTGGCCATCTGCGATGGGACCGTCCAGGATGCAGACGACGAGTTCAGTCGGCGAATCAAGTTTGGATGTTGTATGGAAGAGTCGATCGTCATCGGTAAAGAATTCGCCATCGGGGCCAGCCTCGCGTAGATCAATGATATGGTTCAGGTCGCCAGTCGCTTGGACGGGCTCACTCAACTCAAAACCAAACTCAACCAATGGCGAATCTGCGATGATATCGTGGGTGGGGATTCCCGATACCGATACAACTTGAGGGGCATCCGCGTCGGTGACGACAACGTCTAGCAGGTACAGTGCATCGGGACCTGCAAACGAAGACACCGGATCATCGTCGCTTCGCGGAATTTCGATGATGGTCGACCTGCCGGAGTAGGGAGAGACTTCTCTTAGGGCCCATTCACCAGACTGATCCATGACTCCATCGCCACGCGATTCATACGAATACAACGCCGGCTCACCTTCCTGCCAATTGGTATAGGTAAGTTCATCGCCGTTTGACCACCTCAGTGAGTCGACTGACTCGTGTTCGCCCAGGCTGATTCCAATCCAAGTTTCGCTATCGATTGGTTCAAAAAGCGATTGTTCTTCGGCGCTGTTGATCGCGAGCAAGTGTCCGGCGCTTTCGTGGGCCAGTTGGTCCGCTTCTGTCTTGGTATTCCAACCTCGAAATTGATAACGGCTATCGCCAAAGACGGTCTCCTGCCGCACTCGTACCTCGTATGTGCCGAGACTTGGGACAATCGCTTCGACTTTGTCTCGAGCGGGATTTTGATCGACAACGATGCCGCGGGGGCCACGAAGCTCGATGATTGGTGCGGCCGTCCCGCCACTCGGAATGCTGGCGGACAAATCGACTCGCGTTCCTGCCGCCAGAACTCCGAGCGAGTATGAGTCGATGTCTTCGTCATGCAGTCCGCTGGCAATCACACCGGCAGCGCTTGCTGTTCCGATGCCCTGAAGTTCCGAAAGAAGTGGGGCAAGCGATTCGGTTTCGAAGGGGAAGCTCCCCTGCAGTACCCTCAAGTGATATTCGCTGGCGTAGTCGGAGGAAAACGAGGGATCAACTTCAAGTAGATACTCACCAGCTTCCGGGACGAGGATCGATTTGTAATCGAGTGGGGAAGATGGATCACTCTTGGTGACATAGTTCCCCTCCTCGTCGAAAAGGGTGGCATTGAATGTGAGTGCTAAACCACCTGCATTGACGTAGAGTGAAAGTTCCGTTTGCTCCTCGGTCGAAAGCGAGAATCGATTGTTGGTCTGATGCAGATCGCCGGTCGAACACGCAATTTGCAAGTCTCGTCCTTCCACAACGGGAGCAAACACGAGCGGCGTGCTATCGGGGATATCCGATGTGGCATCGGCGGCGAGCATCCATCGCGATTCCAATTGCTCCAGCCGCACGCGACGGCGGTTCCTTTGGGCTCGACCGGGAATCAAAGCTCTTCTCTCGAGTTGAGTAACTTGCTGCGTTGGAGACTTCGAACCAATGGCAGCCAAATGTCAGCTCAGACACCGAGTTGGATGCGGGATCGATATTCAGTTCCAACGATTGTAGTTTCTCGACACGCTCATTCCGAGCGTGTCTATCAAGAAGGGGCGTTTACGCTCAGTGGAATGCCGGTGCTCCACAAGGAAACGAGGTTCCGGGAGGTCGCCGGATTTTCTTGCAGCCATTGGCACATCGCGAGGCGTCGTTCGGGGCCCGTCGCGTCCTGGATCGACGCGGTTCGGAACTTGGGTTGCCCGCCGGCTTCGGTTCGCAAAAATCGTGCTGCTGATTCGTCGGCGAGGTGGTCGCCAAAACGAACGGAGAAGTCGGAGGTTTCGCCCACGAACAACACGGAACCGTCTTGGGCGAGCACTTGGTACAGGCCGCCTTTCGCAGCCCCGGTTTTGGAACTTGGCCCAGCGTTTGCGTTCCATTTCTTGGCCGCTGAGAACTTTGGCTTTGGTGGCTCGGGAGCATCTTCGCTGGGTTGATGCTCACGCGCAATGTTGGCCCATGATCGCAGTTGCGTCGCACACCAACGAAGTGTCAATGGATCGGCATCAGCCGCATGCAGCAACGCTTCTCGATCAAACTCTGAAAGCAGGTTTGGATCGGTGAAGATATCGTCCAAGCTGTGATCGGGATAACGTTGCACCAGGGTCGCCCACGCCAATTCAGCGGCGTAGCTGAACCGTTCCAGTGTGGTCGTCGGAATCGTCGTGGGACGCTCGGTGTGAATGCCTTCCGCGGTCAGTGCACCGGACGCACGAAGTTCGATCAATCGTTGGCGTCGGGACGCAGCGGGTTCGCGTTCGGAGATCCGGCGACAGGCGGATTCCAAGCGGTCGCTGAGCACCGGATCGAGCAGCACTCGATCGACGGAGTGGCCATCATGGATTTCGCGGAAGGCGTTGATCAATTCGTCATCGGTCATCGCACGCAGGGTTTCAAATTGGAATTTCAACTGCGGCCCCACGTCTTGGGTTGCCCAGCGTTGTCGTTCTTCCTCCTCACGAGCTAACTTCTTTGCTTTGGTTTCGTTCTTCTTGCCGTTGGTGGCCGGTGCGCTGCGAAGTGGGTCTGCGGCACCTGTCAGCGGATCGCCAACACGAATTTGTTCGAGACGTTCGGTTCCGAGCGAAACGTATTCTTCACTCATTTCAAAGCTGATGAATTCGCGACCGAGTTTCTTGGCAACGGCGACGGTGGTGGCGCTGCCGCTGAAGGGATCCAGCACTTTGTCGCCGGGGTCGCTGCAGGCTCGGATGATGCGGCCGAGCAACTGTTCGGGCATTTGGCATCCGTGGAAACCGGCTCGCTCTTTGAACGTGCCCGCGACTCGGGGGAAGTACCAAATGTCTTCGTCGGCGGTGAAGCCGTAAGGCAGGTCTTGAGGACGCAGGATCCAAGTGTCATCAGGCATCCGGCCTTTGCTGTTGGCTCGGCGGTCGTTGTAGACCAACTGCCGGGCCGAAGGCACACGCACGGCTGGATCGTCAGCGTTGAACTTGAAGTGCTTGGCGTCTTTGACGAAATGAAACAGGTGGGCGTGCGAACGAGTGAACTTGTATTTGCAGTGCACGCCGAAGGTGTAGTACCAGATGACCCAGCTCCGGCATTGGAAGCCGATCTGCTGCGCAAGCACCTTCAACTCGGCGGCGTATTCGTCGCCGATCGCTAACCAGAAAGCTCCGTCATCGGCCAGCACCCGGTGCACGCCGCGAATCCAGCTTTCGGACCACTGGATGTATTCGTCGGACTCCAGCGAATCATCGTAGACGTCGTAGGAATATCCGATGTTGAAGGGCGGGTCGGCGAACGCCAGGTCAATGCATCCGGCGGGCAGGTTTGCCATGCCCTCGACGCAATCAGAAACGTGGATTTGTCCGAACGCAGGGGGAGTCTTCAAAAGATTCGGATCCATTCACGGGCCACAAACAATCAAGTGTTGGGCCGAATGATCCACCATAAACGTTCGAAGATCAACGCCTCCTCGTCGCCCGACGCGAGGGCTTGGTGTGCCAATTGCCGTTGGGCGTTGTTGAGTTTGAGCTGGCCGGCCAGATGGGCGACGTGATCCAAGCGGCTGTCAAAATCAGGCAACTGTGAAATCCAAGCCGGGACAATCATCGACGATCGCATGGGGTAACCGGTCGAAGCCACCGCCGCTTTGCGATCGCGTGGTTGATCCGATCGGCGTTTCTCTGAAACTGGTGATTTGCCCTCGGCAGACATTTCGATGCCCAAAGGCTGAGCCAACAACGAATCGCGACCGCTGCCGGCTGGCCAGTTCGGTTTGGCGTCTAACAAAGCGACCTGCAATCGGCGCTGTGCCGATCCAGGGCGACGAAACGGGGATCGAGCCGCCATCGCGTGAACGGCGGACACGGCACTGGACCATTGTTGATCATCCGCGACCAAGATTCCTTGGGGTGACATGGCATCGGGCACCGAGCGAGTCATCACGGCGTCGGACAACAGAATCGACAGGCTGCGAAGCACGTCGAAATCACTGGCAATCAAATCATCGACCAAAGGACGCAGCGTCTCCGGTGGAACCGAAGCGGCCGAGGCAACCGACAAATCAAACGGGCTGGTCGTGGGCGGGACATCGTGAACCATTGCGAACAAGGTCGACACGATTCCTTCTGCCAAATCTCGAGAGCCAACCAATTGGTTTGACCAAGCCTTGGTTTGTTCTTCGCTGGGACGCTTTGCCAATTGGCGACGCCCGTCCAGCGTGTCATAGAAAATGTCTTGGTCTGCACGAGCTGGGTTCAGCAGGGGAGCCAGACCTGCGGCGATCGTCCAGTAATCGGATTGAGTCGGGACGTCGTCACCGGAGTTGGGAACATCATGGCAGCGTTGGCAACGCAGGTCTTTGTGGGTGGTCAACGCCGCGGTTTTGACGGTGACTTCATGCAGGTCCGCGGGCTGCAACATTCGAATCCAAGCGGTCGCTGCCGGTGGATTGGAGTTTGCCTTGGGGGCTTTCTCGGCGGGAGCCTCCACCTGTGACGGCAGCATCCATGTTGCGATCAAGCGATCGGCACCAGCGCCCTTCTTCAGAACTTCACTGAGGTTCTTCAGGGCATCTTGGTGCTTGGCTTTCTTGCCCAGGAATGCGGTCAGCAATCGATTGGAGATCGCTTCTCGGTTTGATGGGCTTTCGATGGCAGTTCGAATTGCTTCCGAGTCGCCGATCGCTTCGAGCGGGACCACAAGGCCCAGGCGGTTTGCGATTTCCTGTTGAATGGCGTCCTTTTCACGCGAAGGCGTGGGGCTGATTCCCAATCGTTTCCAATGCGATTGCCAACGCGAATCGATGTTCTGGGATACCAGGGTGATCGACGGGACAGTGCCCGAAGGGGCATCCCGTCGGATCTCTTCTCGATTCGGGAACTCGGGCGAGTCGGTCGAAGGAGAGTTGGACGCGGGGGACCTCGATGGATCGCCGGCCAGTTCGATCGGTTGAGTCCGTTTTCGAGGAGCCGGTTTCGGTGCCGCGGTTGGGGCGTCGTCTTCGACTACCGGGGAAGGGATGGGAGTCGACGGTGCGGCGTGGTCAGTTGGTTGGTCAGCGATCGTTTGCAGAGTTGCATCGGATCGGTACTTCACGCCCACCGCGATTCCGACGCACAGTAGCAATCCGGCGGCGGTTCCGATCAGGATTTTGACGAGTGGCAGCTTGGATGCATTCTTGCCTGCCAGGGAAGCGTCGCGAGCGGAGGCCGGTTGGGACGGTGCCTGTTTCGAATTCGCGGCATCGTTCTCGTCTGACAAACGCCGCAAGATCAGGCTGGATTGATCGGGTGGCGTTGGGCCACCGAGAGCTTCCTGCAGGAGCAGGTCCAGCATGGCGTCCTCACGCAGCGAATCCGGTCCCTGAGATTCAGGGCCGTCGTTCCGAGGGTGATCCTCGTGCGGTTCGGCGGGGGAGGGATTGATATTCATGACGATTGGGTAAC
>NZ_JBICHO010000420.1:0-3033 GCF_043100905.1 Rhodopirellula sp. JB055
CAGTGTCCGCCCCGCCTAAACGCGAAGGAAATCCGACAACACAAATCTCATCAATCAATTCTCTACCTCGGGTATAGGTTGAACCGTGGGTGGACAGAAGTACTGAGCCGAACGCACCTCCCTGGTTCACGTAAACTCCACCAGGTGTCGATTGACACCTAGAAACGCAACTGCCAGAGTGTGTGGGGGCATGCCCCGAGCGGGTCGGTCGGCACATGTCTTAGCGTGCGATGCACAGATCGACAATCATCAGCAAACCAATCCATGGACGGAGATCGATTCGTGCAGGAAGCCACAAGAGAATCTTCATCTAAGAGTGAGGCGGAAAATTCGCCGGCAGCGGTGGATTACTCACCGTCAAATGAACGCCCTTTGGTCTCGGCGATCATGCCCACATACGGGCGACCGGAACTGGTGAACGAATCCGTTGCTATGTTTCTTGCTCAAGACTATGAAAACAAGGAACTGATCATTCTTAATGACTGCGTTGGCCAGGCTTTTGAATTGGACCATCCCTTTGTGACGGTTCTCAACCATCCGCAACGATTCGCCAATCTCGGTGAGAAACGCAATCATTGCATCGAGCAAGCGGGCGGCGAGATCATAGCGATCTGGGACGATGATGACGTCTACTTGCCTTGGCGACTATCGGTTTCAGTGGAAGCGATGCTTGGTGACCGACTTTCGTTCTACCGGCCAGCGGAGTTCTGGGCGTACTGGGGAGACGAATCGCTCCACGACAATCAATCGACGCCTGGATGGGTCAATCACCCGTTCTGCTGCTTCACAAAAAGGCTATGGAACGCGGTAGGGGGCTACCCGCAGCAATCGCTTGGCGAAGACTCTGTCTTGTTCAAGAAATTCCATGAGCTGCTAGGTGAGTCATTTATCAAAACGCCGCTTCCTAAATTTGAGCGGCCTGGCATTCTAAGGGGAGCCTCACCATACAAGCATCTCTCCATTGAAGGCGGGCGTGATGACTTGCACACTGATCCAGGTCGGTTTGCCATCACTCCTTCAGAGATCCAGGATGCTCCTCTGAAAGATGCTTGGTCGCGATTGGTGGCTGATCACGTTTCTGTCAAACTGCGAACGGCCAGTCCCAGGACAAATCAAAATGACCAAGACGCCAAGCCGGTGTTGTCGGTCTGCGTAAGCTTGAAGAACCGATCGCTGCTCCCACGCAAAGACCGGCCCCGGAAAATCTTCCCCCATTGCGTCGCGTCACTCGCGAGTGCTGCGGAAGAATTGCAAGCTGTCTTTGGAGAAGAGGGTTCCACAAGGTCGGGAGATTCCACAAGGATCGAATTAGTCGTTGCTGACTTTCAGTCTGACGACTTTCCTCTTGCTGACTGGATCGATGATTACTCGGGTCCGCTACTTTTGAAAGTTATCACCTTGGATGGTCCCTTTTCTCGCGGACGTGGCCTGAACGTGGCGATTGAGCACGCCACAAGTGACTCGGTCTTTCTGCTCGACGCCGACATGCTTGTTCCCGCGGCACTGCTGCATGAAGGGATCATGCAGTGCGCCGAGCAAGCCGCCTACTTTCCAATTTTTCGGTACCTGGATGAAGATGGGGAACCAGCTCACTTGGAAATACATAGCTACGGTAACGCATTCGCTCCCAAGCGACTCCTGGACGCGGTTGGTGGCGTCCCTGAATTCACAAGCTGGGGAGGAGAGGATGATCTCTTGCACGCCGCGATCAAAAAGATCGCCAATGTCCGGAGAGAAGAGGCAAAGGGCTTTCTTCACCAATGGCACCCGGAGGACTGCCGGCATTCCAACTACGCGAATCCTCCGCGTTCGGATCAGCTCTCCCAGGTATCCGAAATGACGAGCGGGGCATCAGACCAAGTTTTCTGGGCAACGCACCCCGATTGGGAAGGCGAATTGACCCTGACGAAATCGGGAAGAATGATTCGTGACAATGGCGATGGAGGCGAATATCGATGGTCGTGCCAGCATGAATTGACGCTGGTATGGGACCGCTGGGCCCCAGAAGTGCTTCAGTACGATACGCAGCAACAGCGCTGGTTGGCAGCCGACAAGCCTTTTGTCTTGCGGCCAATTTGGCAGACCTGGTTTTCCAACGCCTGAACGGCATGGTGGATCGGCCGGTGTCAGCCTGGAAGGACGTAAGCGAGTGAATCCACAATCGGACGCAGTTCAAGCTCAGCGTATCTTTCCCGATTCGCGTCATGCAGAATGGTTGTGGCGCGGCCCGCCCATACGTGGCACCATTTGATTACCTAGCCAGGCCTGCACCGGAGATTCACTCCGAGCGAGACCGTAAACACAAAGAAGCTCGGATGCGTCGATGCCATTCGCCGGACAGCCGTGGCGGCGAACCTACAGTTGCCAGATGAGTGAACGACAATGCTGGTGCTTGGTCGGAGGACGAGAGGCAGATCAAAGGGGACGGAGGTAGATTGACCAAGGTTCTGCACCGGAGCAGAGGTCCGTCGCCCTGACGTCGACTTCTGAGTCTATCAGCGACCCGATGCTGCCGTCTGATTCGGTCGTGGGAACGATGCTCACAACGAAGGTGAATGGATGGTGGACGGCACGATCCACGCCTTGCTCGACTGGGATGAAGAAGTCGAGTGTCAAGGTGTTCGAGCGTCGCCCAGGGATGTTGCAGCTTGGTTGGCGGATCAGCATCGCCTGGGCTGCAGTTCTTGCAGGAGATATTGAATCGATTTGCGAACACGTTCCGTTGGAGGAAGCCGCAGTGTCGCTCTAGTGTTTTCGCATCGCCGGATGTTTCTCGTTGAAATCGTCTTGCTGCGAGCATGAGCGAGGTCGATGAGCCAACGATGGAGATAGCGAACCATGCGAGACGATCGTGGCTTGGGCACTCCTGCCTTTTTAGGTTCATCCGGGTTCATTGTGGGTAGAGATCCAGTCCGCCGCAGTAGAAATAGATCGCGGTTTTGAAGTTCTCTCGGTTTCGGTAGCCACCGACGCGTCGTTTGATTGACATGATCTTGCTATTGATTCCCTCGGCCACCGCGTTGGTGATTCCAT
>NZ_JBICHO010000421.1:0-22117 GCF_043100905.1 Rhodopirellula sp. JB055
CGGCTATTCCTAGAACTGCTAGCAGACGAAGACTCGATTGAGTCCGTCGGCATGTCGATGGCGATGGGGAATGCCGTCTCCGGAATCGCGTGGCAACAGGAAGAAAACGTGGTGTCTTCCAACGCTGTGGCTTACGACCTGAATGCAGCCGACAAACGTTCGTTGCAACGACTTGGCGTGGCCCTCAGCAATCGAGACTTCATGCCTGTCAAAGCGGAATCGTTCAACACACAAATCAATTTCGCTGCGGGTTCGCCGGAAGCGGCTAGCACCGGCAACGACTTCATCACCGAAGTTCTGGTCATAGTTCGCTGATCAACGATTCCTAAATCAATTCGTTGATGACGTGTCCATGAACGTCGGTGAGCCGGCGATCAATTCCATCGTGGCGGAACGTCAAACGTTTATGATCGATTCCCAATTGGTGCAGGATCGTCGCATGGATGTCGTAGACTTGCGTGGGGTTCAAACGGTCCAGCGGTTTGTATCCCCATTGGTCTGATTCGCCGTGGGTGACGCCGCCGCGAATGCCACCTCCACACATCCAATTGGTGAACACATACGGATTGTGGTCCCGCCCCTTGCTCCCTTGGGTGCTGGGCATTCGCCCAAACTCGGTGGTCCAAAGCACAATCGTGTCTTCCAGCATCCCGGTTCGTTTCAGGTCTTTCAGCAAGGCGGCGGTTCCCACGGCCATCCCGCTTGCCAATGGTCCGTGATCACGCTCGATGTCCTCGTGCGAATCCCAGTTGCGTCGAGGGAAACCATTGTCGTTTCCAGACCAGATTTGAACGAAACGAACTCCCCGTTCGAGCAACCGGCGGGCGATCAAACACTTGCGACCAAAGTACTCTGCCTCTTCGACTGGATTGATCTTGTCAGGGTACGTCGCTCCCATTCGATCCAGTCCGTACATCTTCATCGTCTCCGCAGTTTCGCCGGAGATGTCCAAGGCTTCGGGTGCACTCAACTGCATCGTCGCCGCCAATTCATAGGACCTGATCCGAGCCTCCAAACGCGAATCGCCAGGGTGCTGCTTCAAATGACGACGGTTCATCCGTTCAAGAACCGCCAACCCGTCACGGTCACCTGCAGCGGTTACAAAATCGGACCGAGCCGTCAGATCCTCAATCGGATTTTCGCGTTGTGGAAAGATCGTGGTTCCCTGCGCACTGGCGGGCAGGAACGCGGAACCCCAGTTCTTGGGTCCGTTGCTGGCAAAGCCGCGGTGATCAGGCAACACAACAAAGGTCGGCAGGTTCTCGTTGATCGACCCCAAACCATGACTGACCCAAGCTCCCATCCCAGGAAATCCAGGGCGTTGAAAACCAGTTGCTTGCAGGTAAGTCGCCTGCGAATGGACGCCAGTCTTGCCGACCATATTGTGAACGAAGGCCATGTCGTCCACGCAATCGCCCAGAGGAGCCACGACCTCGCTCAGTTGCTTGCCCGAGTTGCCATACGGTGCAAACTTGAAAGGCGATTTCATCCATGGTCCCAAACCGTTTTGGAACGCTTCGACCGGTTCGCCAAAATCCGATTGCTGACCGTGAAGCTTTTCCAGCAATGGCTTGTGATCCCACAGATCCATTTGGCTGGCGCCGCCGGCCATGAACAACTGCACCACGCGTTTTGCTTTGGGTGGATGATGCAGCACTTCCACCGCTTTTCCGCTGGCCGATTGAGCTTCGCTTTGCAGCATGGCCGCCATCGCCAACGCACCAAAGTTGGTGCCTGCCTGACGGAGGAATTCTCGTCGACTTTGCATGGGTACGTTCAATCCACAAACACGAATTCAGTCAGGTTGAAAAGAATCCGACACAGATTCTGCAAACCATGGACCTCGGCATAAGCCACCAAATCGTCGCGTTCAGTGGGACTCGGGACGCGTTGGCAAAGCAACTGCATCGCACGATCGACTCGCTCCGGCAGATTGTCTCGATCCGATTCCAGACGCTTTGCAAACGCATCTGCCATCACCAAATTGAACTGATTGTTCATCAACGAAAGCGCCTGCAACGACGTCAGTGTTTCGTTGCGACGCGGAGTACTCTGCGACGAGTCAGCACAATCCAGCGTCGTCAAAAATGGATTGGGTTGCGACCGAGCGATGAACCGATAGATGGTGCGGCGATGGGATCGTTTGTCGCTCGGGTCAAACTTGTGATATTCAAAGTGAGGTGAATGCTCGGTCTTTGACAAAGCAAACAGATAGAACCCCGGGCCACCCATGGTTGTGTCCAGCGATCCGCTGACCGAAAGAATGGAATCGCGAATTTCTTCTGCCGAAAGTCGACGCCGATTGGATCGCCACAAAAATTGGTTGCCGCCGTCGATCACAGAATTCGCGGGATTGTCTGCCGAGGTCTGCTGATACGTGTTGCTCGTCACGATCATCCGGTGCAACGCCTTCATCGATTGACCCCCGTCGCGAAACTCGACGGCCAACCAATCGAGTAATTCAGGATGGGTTGGTTCAGCACCCATGCGACCAAAGTCATTGGGCGTCGCGACGATTCCCTGACCAAAGTGATATTGCCAGATGCGATTCACGATCGAACGCCAAACTAAGGGATGCTCACGATCGGTCAACCAAGTCGCCAACTTCGCTCGACGCTCCGCTTCATTCAGGCTCGAATCAAACTGCCAGTTCGATTCGCTCGACAAAGGAATCACACCGGGCACCGCAGGATCACCGGGAAGCGAAACCTCCCCGCGATGAAGCACGAACACCTCTCTGGGTTTGCCTTCGGTTGGTTTGAAATTTCCTTGACTCGCAAAATGGGTCGCCGCTGCATAAACCGCTTGTTGCGGTGGCAGCGATGCCAACTGAGTCTCAGCCTCGGCGATCGCTTGCTCCGCTTCACGGCGTCGAGCCAAAAGTTCGGGAGTCGTCACGGCGGCAAGGATGGCATCCCGCTTCCGGGCCGCTTCGGCAATCTGGCGGGTGACCTCGGAATCGCCGACTCGCGGCCATTTGCCATCCGTCAAATTCTGACGACGCCAACGACTGGGGGCTTCGATCGAATCAAGTGAATTGACCGCTGCCCCGATCGCAACATTCCGGCCTTCCGAAACGACTTGCAGTTCCGCAAGTGCCAAAATGAAATCCGATTTGCGTTCCGCGAGCCGAGTGGCTGTGACACGAATACGACGAACCGGTTGACCGTCCAGCACAAACTCGACTGGCTTCAATCCTGGATTGGAAAAGTCTTCGTCGCGGGTGTCGTGAACGAGGGTGCGGTTCCCAGCGTCATCAAACGCCTCCACCTCGAACCGCTTGGGAAATCCAAACCCAGCACCGATCTGGTTGAAGTCATCTTCGCAAGCATGCAGCACGATTCGCGATGCCAGCACTTCCAACTTCAACTTCACTTCAACCCATTTTTCCGAATCCGCCGTCGCAACGATCTCGCTGTGGTAACCGTGCTCGTCCACCTTGATCGGTTTCAAGCTTTCATTCAGCCGGTTGATCCGGGCTGTCACTTCGCTCAACTCGGCGCCCCCTGCCGCTGCAATCGCATCTGCAACGCTCTTCTGCAGTGCTTTGGCATTTGCCAATTGATGATGCAATCGCTCGCGTTGCTGAGCCACCTTCGGGTCCGAATCAAACATGCGATCGGCGCGATCAACGGCGGCAAACACCGCTTGCATGCCGTAGTATTGCGGCTGCGTGATCGGATCAAATTTGTGATTGTGGCAACGTGCACACTGAACCGTCATGCTGCAGAACGTGTTGAACGCACCTGAGACCATGTCGTCACGATCCAGGTTGCGAGCCACTTTGCCGTCCAACTTGGATTCAGGCACTTCCACATGGCCGATGAAGTCCCATGGACCGGCGGCGATGAAACCCAACCCAAGCGCGCCGTCGGCAGTTCCTGGATACAACACATCTCCCGCGATCTGTTCCTGAACAAACCTCGCATACGGTTTGTCTTCATTGAATGAACGAATCACGTAGTCACGGTAAGGCCAAGCGTTGGGACGCAGTTTGTCTTTGTCGTAACCATTGGAATCGGCGTACTTGGCAACGTCCAACCAATGCCGCGCCCATCGTTCTCCGTAGTGCTTCGATTCCAGCAACCGGTCCACCAGTTTTTCATAAGCTTTCTCTTCGGAATCGGGATCGCTCACGTAACGGGCGACTTCCGCTGGCGTGGGCGGCAATCCGATCAGATCGTAAGTCAGACGACGGATCAGCGTCCGGCGATCAGCCCGTGGAGAATGGGTGAGCCCCTTTTCGTTCAAACTCCGGAGCACAAATTGGTCAATTGGCGACCGCGCCCAAGGATCGTTCAACTCCGGAACGGAAGGCCGCGAGATCGGCTGAAAAGACCACCAATCAAAGTTGTCGACCAAGGCTTCTTTTACCACGAAGCCATCCGGCCAAATGGCACCCTGATCGATCCAATCTGCAATCGCGTCGATCTCGGCGGCGGTCAATGGGTCCGCGTCCTTTGGCATCTCCGCTTTGCCGGCATCGGGTGAAATCAAATCCAACAAATGACTCGCAGTGGAATCACCCGGTTCGACGAACCCGTCAGCTAAAAACGACGCGGAATCTCGCACCGAGAAACCTCCCTTGGCCGTTTCGCCCGCGTGACATGACAAGCACCTCCGGGCCAGCAGTGGAGCGATTTGCTGTTCAAATCGCTCATTCGCCTCCCCGGCCTCGGCCCGCACCATGGATAGGACGCCCATGCTGCCAATCAATAGCAGCGTCCACCAAGTCGCATGTCGATTCGCTTTCAGCAACAACAATCTCTTGGCGCTCGTTTGGGAGAAGACGAAGGAAGGCGATGGATGTCGATCATCACGCCAATCGTTCCATTTTACGCGTCCATCACGACGCGAACAATTTTGCGATGGGTTGGCCTTGATCGGTCAACGGGACGGGCCGGTCACCGGCGTAGAGATTCTTGCTGTAGTCGATTCCGAGCGCCGCACAAATCGTGGCAAAGAAATCGGGAACGCCAACCGGATCGGAAACAATCTTCTTGGCAAGTTCGTCCGTTTCACCATACGCACCACAGTGAGACAAGCCGCCGCCTGCGAGCACGCAACTGAAGGCGGAACCTTGGTGACCGCGACCTCCACCGCTATCGAATTCCGGCGGACGACCAAATTCCGACGTGATCACGATCAACGTTTTATCAAGCAGCTTCTTTTCTTCGAGGTCAATGATCAGACTCGAAACGGCCGTGTCCATTTCTTGGATCAGTTTGTGTTGATTGACGATGCCACTGTTGTGAACATCCCAGCCGGATCCGTTCAAGAAATTCAGGTTGTGGCTGACTTCAATGAACCGCACGCCACTCTCGACCAATCGCCGACTCAACAAGCAACGTTGACCGAACTCGCCACCGTAGCGGTTCCGCAGATCATCGGGTTCGCCATCGAGTTGAAACACGCGTGTGAAATCCGGCCCACTCAATTTCATGCTCTGTTCCATCGCCGACTCGTAGTCCAAGAACTTCGAGATTTTGCTCTGACCTCGACTGCTTTTCAACGTAGCCAAGAACTGTTCGCGACGCGTTTGCCGGTCATTGGAAATTCCATCGGGACGTGACAAGCCAGCGGGAGCACGTCCGGTTTCAGTCAAATACAAATAACCATGTTTTGAACCCAAGAACCCAGGACCACGGGTCACATTGGGATATCCGATCAACACATAAGGAGGTGCGTCTTCGTTGACCGCACCGCGTTCATGTGCGACCAAGGCCCCCAGGGAAGGATACGTCACCGTGCCGCTGATCGCGCGACCGGTGTGCATCCGGTTGGTTGCCGCGGCGTGTTCATCAATGACGTCGTGGTTCACGGTCCGGACGGCCGTCACCCGGTCCATCAACCTGGCTGTTTTGGAAAGGTGCTCACAAACCTGAACCCCGTTCACCGCCGTGTCCATCACATCGTAGTAACCGCCCGGTTTTTTCGTTTTTGGATCTCCCTTGGCCTTGGGATCGAACGTATCGATTTGGCCCATGCCACCTCCGAGCCAGATCGAAATGACATGTTCGGCTTGGCCTTTCAATCGTTCCGTTGTCTCATGATTCGCGGTCGCAATCCGAGGCAGACTGGCGGCACCGGCGGCCACCGCGCTGCTGGCGAGAAACTGACGTCGACTGGGGGCGTTCATGGTTCATCCTGGGGAAGGATTGGTGGGGAGTTTTTTCTACTCGAGAGACCCGACACGTTACGTTCTGTCGATTGAGTGTTGACATGAAAATCATAACCCGACGCGTGAGCGAGGGACCAAATCGAATTCCTCACTCATCCGCCGGGGCACCCAATCAACAGGCCGCTACGGGTTGCGTTCTGTCATCAAGGAATCCAGACGAATTGACGATCGTTCACCAGACTCCAAACAATATCTTCATAGACTTCCCGCCATTGCGGATGAAGTCTTGGATCAGGAGCTGGTCCACGCATGATTCGAGCTTGCCATTCCTGTTGAATTTCGTTCGCTTCGGGAACCAAGTGGTTTGTCCAAGTGGACACCGGCAACGGCTGATCCACCGGCGGTTGCTTCACTTCGTCCGCTGGCAATTCGCGAGCGTCAAACCGATCCGACAAGGCGGGCAACAGGTCCGACTTTTCCTGTGCATTCGGATAGCGCGCCAAGAACCGCAGAAACAACGAATCCAACAACGCGTCGGGCGAGTTCGCGTCCAGCGCCAACTGCGCCAGTTCACTCTGATGGGCGGCTCTGGTCAGAGTCATCGACAACGTGCCGTTGGCCAGAATACCGGGCTGCAGCAAATTGGGATCCGTGTCGCGAACAGCGATCGGTTGCTGCCGCGTCCCGGTCCATCCAAACGCTTCCAAAACATCCGCAATCGGCTGAGCGCGTGGCAATGCGAGACTCGGTCGATCACGTTCGTTGTTCAATCCCGCGAACATCCAGGCGCGGCGAGGGAATCCAAGCGACAACCGTCGCGACATCGGTTCGGCACCGTCATGAGTGAACGTCAACTCGCCGGTGTCCATTTCACTGCCGGTGGCCGTGAACATCGAATCAACGACCTGCTCAGCAGTCAATCGTCGCGGATCGGGAGCATTGAAGAATCGTTGCTCCGCCGAGGCCAATTGGTTCTGACCGATCGCTTCCCGCTGATAGGTTTCCGAGGTCATGATCAACTTCAAGACATGACGCAGGTCATAGTCATTGGCAACCAATTCATTCGCCAGCCATTCCAACATTTCAGGATGGCTGGGCGTTTTGCCTTCCCAGTCATGGACCGGCTGAACGATCCCGGCTCCCATCAAGCGGTTCCAAAGATGGTTCACCACCACTTGTGAGAAACGATGGTTCTGAGGTGAAGTCACAAGCGCCGCCAAACGTTCGCGTGAGTCCTTCGGATTGCGAACCAAGGCATCGACGTGCGGTCCATCTTCGACGCCGGTGAACGACGCAAATGGCCATTTCGGTTGAACCTGTTGCCCCGGTTTCAAAGTCACCTGAATCAAAGATTCGCGGCCAATGTTTTCGAAGAACGCGTCCGGGACGCGGCTCGTCTTGGGCGGCGTGAGCTGTTTCCGACTCAGCATCGCGGCGAGCGAATACAGATCTTCCTGCGACGTGCTGTGATACGGTGAATCATGACAGCGCGCACACTGCAGTTCGATGCCGAGAAACGCGGACGCCACAATGTGACCTTTGGCCGCCATCGGTGAATCGTTCTCGCCCGCCAACCCAAATCCTGCACTGCCTCCTTCGCCCGCGCTACCTCGCATCAAAATCAACTCGGTCACCATTTGATCGAGCGGCTTGCCATCTCGAAGTGACTCATACAAGAACCAACGAAACGGTCCGGTCGAGTTGAGTGATTGGTTCAGCAGCGTGGGGTTCTCGGCCAGCAAATCCAACCACAAACTCACCCAGTGATCCGCGTATCGCTCGTCGTGCAAGAGCTGATCGATCAAAGCGGTTCGTTTCTCGAGATCATCACAATCCAGAAATTCGCGAGCTTCCGCTTCGGTCGGAACGGTTCCGATCGTGTCGAGATAGACCCGTCGCAAGAACGCTGCGTCGTCACAGACAGCAGCCTCCGCGATCGCTTCGGAGGGGATCGGAGGGCTGGGCCAAACGGCACCGTCTTGAATCCATTTTTCTAGCGTCGCGATTTCTTTGTCAGACAAACCATTCTCGGTGGGGGGCATGTCTCCGGCATGAATTCGCACCATCATTTCGCTTGCGTCCGGTTCGCCGGGCACGACCGCGGCCATCTCTGAATCGCCCATCGAAAGTGCGTGTTCTCGAGAGTTTAAACGCAAACCGCCCTGTGCCTTTTCGCCATGACAACGGAAACATTGCTCACGCAGGATCGGCAAAACCTCCTGATGAAAATGTTCGGTCGTCGCCTCATCGTTCTGCGCGGCTTGGTCGAGAGCCCGAGCGATTTTGTCAGCGACAAATTGGTCCACTGGATGCCCGTCGGCGTCCTCACGTGACGGCAGTTTGTCTTGGACCGCCTCTTTCGCAATCTGGTGTCGTTTTTCCCAGAACGCTACTTGCGACTTGGCCGCTTCGCGACGTGCGGCGTCTTCGAAAGCGACCAAGGCTGTTTCGAATTTGCGAAGTTCTGATTCGACCGCTTCATCGGTGAGTGGCAAAGGAGACGACGCATCGGGTTTCAGCACATACAGCGGCCCTTCCCCGGCGGGCTGGATCGCGGCACAAACCTCACCCGATTCCGTTCGATCGCCGTTGCCACCGACGAGCAGTTCCAAGACGATTCGAACGCGTTTGTTGGCGGCATCCGAATCCGATTTGATTTCGAATTCCGTGAACGCTTCCTGTTGCGGGAATGGCAACAACCGGGCTCCCGGCACCAACGGATCGGGGATCGGCACGATGGGTTCCAAGTTTCCACCGCGACTGCGAACGGTTTTCGTCCGAGCGACCAATTCACCGTCGATCCACAACCGACCAAGCGAGCGATCACGCATCAGGAAACGGTGCTTGCCCGTCGGCAATTCCACATCGCCTGCGATGCGCAGCAACATCGGTGCGTTCCAGCTTGATCGGATTCCCCAGTCATCATATCGAACCGGAATTCGAGACAGGAAGAATGAATCACCCAACCAACGAGTCGTCTCGGCTGGCGGTATTTCACTCTCGTACAACCAGCGATTTGCCGCCGGCATGTTTTCACTGATTTGAAACAACACGCGGCCCTCCGGAATCTTCCCAACGTCGGGCATGACGGCATCGGCCAATTGCACAACGCGTTTCTTTCCCACGCGGCTGAACCGAGCAGCCAACGTTTGGTCATCCAGGATGGTGCGATGGATTGCGACAGCATCCAACATGCCCACGAAACGTTCACCGATGCGGACTTCGTCATCATCCACCACGGGAGTCTCTTTGGTTGGTCCGCCCATGTCCCACGTGCCATCGGTCGGCTTGCCATTGACCCAGCCGCGAATCGTTTCTGGTTTGCCGAATTCATAAGTGACCGCGATGTGGTGCCAGCCAGTGGAAACTGGAAAACCAGCTTTCGATGTCCAACGATGCCAATGCTGACCATTGCCCGTGAGCTTGGTCGCAAACAGAAAGTTAACGCGTGCTTCGCCGTCCTTGCCCATGATTCGAAACGCCCAGTTCTGGTTGTCTCGAGCGAACTTCGGCGAACCCGTGCGTCCTTTTCCGATCACATACTGTGGCTGGCCGTCGCGAATGTTGCTTGGGTTCACCCAGGCTTCCAACGTGATTGCGTCACCATTTTGGAAATCAAACCGACTTTCCGATCCGGGGTCGGCCACTGACAAATACGAACTGGCGTCCATTTTGATCGCCGTGTTCGCGGCCACCATCTCGGGGAATTCCGGAGGACGCGGGCCGGCTTGGTCACGCAGGATGTTGCCGCGTGATGACAGCGGCGCGGTCGCTTCGGTACCGAAATCCCAGCGAGTGACGGCGCTCGTATCTGGGTCGGCGAGAGCAAGCGACGGGCTCATCGCGATCAATACGATCGCTGTCAAAATGTGGGGATGAAGAGATTTCATGCTGCCACGATCTCCTTGTACACACGACCCTCATTCTGATCGATCCGTTCGGGACGTCCCTTGTGCATATAAACCAGCTTCTTATGGTCCAAACCCATCAGATACAGGATGGTGGAATGAATGTCGTGAACATGCAGGCGATCCTCCACAGCATGCAGCCCCAAGGAATCCGTCGTCCCGTAGGCTTGACCACCCTGGACTCCGCCACCGGCCATCCACATCGTGAACCCGGTTGGGTTGTGGTCGCGACCGTCTCCCTTTTCACTCATCGGGGTTCGACCAAATTCACCTCCCCACACGACCAGCGTTTCTTCCAGCAACCCGCGTTGCTTCAGATCTTGCAGCAATCCCGCAACGGGCAAATCCATGCCACCACACATCCTGGTGTGGTTCCCTTCCATGTCTGAGTGGGCATCCCATTTGCTGCCCGCTCCGTGATAACACTGCACGAATCGAACACCTCGTTCGACGAGTCGGCGAGCCATCAACAGATTGCGTCCATACGCTTCGGTTCGCTTGTCATCCATGCCGTACATTTTCTGCGTGGCAGCGGATTCTTGCGATAAATCGACGGCCTCGGGAGCATGTGCCTGCATCTTGAATGCGAGTTCAAAACTGCGGATACGGGCGTCGAGATCCGTGTTGTCCTGGCGAGTCTCTGCGTGCTGTCGATTCAGTTGCATCAGGAAGTCGAGTTCCTTCCGCTGCAATCCCGTCATCACATGCTATGGCGTAACCAAGTTCGAAAAGGGAGGCCCTTCACGCTGCATCGTGGTTCCTTGATAAACAGCCGGCATGAATCCGGCTCCCCAGTTTCGAGCCCCGTTGATGACACGTCCCTTGCCTTCTTGCATGACGACAAAGGCGGGCAGGTTTTCATTTTCAGTGCCCAGCCCATAGGTCACCCAACTGCCCAGCGACGGACGTCCGGCGAACTGAGTGCCAGTGTTCATCTGACAGATGCCGCCGGAGTGATTGATCCCGTTGGTCCAACACGATCGAATCACGGCCAATTCGTCGGCCATTTTCGCGGTGTGAGGCAACCAATCGGAAATCCACAGCCCGCCCTCGCCGTGTTGTTTCCATTTTCGCTGCGTCGGCAAAATCGGCGAATCAAATTCACCCATCGCTGTGATCACACGACCAAAGCTTTCAGGGATCGGTTGGCCTGCGAGCTTTTCCAGGTCTGGTTTGGGATCGAAGGTATCCAGGTGGCTCGGCCCGCCATCCATGAATAGGAAGATGACGCTCTTCGCTTTCCCGGCATGATGAGTCAACTTGGCTGACAAAGGTGATGCCGCTGACTGTTCAGACGCCCTGGCCTCGGCGTTTTGCAACATCCCCGCCAATGCCAACGCGCCGAATCCGCCGCCACCCTTCAAGAGCATTTCACGACGAGACACAAGCTCACGGCTCTCTTGATCAATCGACATAAATCACCTCGTTGGAGCAAAGGAGTGCGTGCATCAAGGCGATGCGGGCCAGCATCGCAGGAGAAGCGGTGGTCATTTCTCGATCCGATACCACGGCATGATGCTGTTGCCCCGATTGATCCTGACCCAAATTTTCCATGTCTGACAATGCGACATCAAACAGCAATGCCGATCGATCTCGCGGTTCGGCGAACAAGTCGTCTTGGCTCAATGCTCTTTGATGCAAACGAACGTTTTGAACCAGCCCATCCCAAAGATGATTCTTGGAACGACCACCAATTTCGATCGCCCGCTTCGTCTGCACCTTCCAACGTGCTTTGTGAGCGACGTGCGCCACCTCGGGTTTCGAATCCGGTTTCGACAAATCCTTCAAGTAGAACGTGATGCCTTCCTGCGATGGATCATCCAGATCAATGGAAACAGCGATGTAATAAGGCTTGTTCAATTCCAATCGCAAATTCGACGCGATGACTTCGTATTCCGGTTTGCTGTCCTTGTCACTGCGCGAACCGATCAATTGCAAAATCAAATTGCGAGGCTTGTAGCTACTCTTCGTCGACGTCACGCCGAGCGACCAACCGCGTTGAGAATTGTTGCCTGACCAACCTGCGACAATCGTTCGAACCGAAGCGTTGGGGTACAGCGAGTCCAACATCACGGTGGCTTCGATCGTCAAATCACCACTGGCGTTTGGATCGAGTAACTCGTCAATCGGGGACACTTGAATCGACATGGGTTCCTTCGCATCGAGTTTCAGCGCCAATCCGCCACTTGGCATTTCCGCAAGCAGACTCGGTGGTTCAGGGATTTCCACGTCGCCTTCGTAAGAATCCACGAACGCAGATGCCATTTCGATTTCTTCCCGAGACGGTTCGCGAAAATAGAGCCGTCGGTAGGCTTCTTCGACCAGCGAATCCAGGCTCATCGAACCAGCGTCTTTCAAGAGATTTCGCGAACGATCCTGCAACCATGGGTTGTTCATCATCAGCAATGACTGCGGCGACGTCGTTGTCCGGTGACGCCGGCCTTGACTCTCGACACGGTCCGGAAAGTCAAACACAGCCAACAAAGGATCCAACTTGTTGCGTTTGACGTTCTTATAAATCGCTCGTTTGCCTGGCCCCATCTCACCGCTGGCCACCATCAGGCAATCATGAATTTCCTCGCCCGAAAGTCGCCGCGGGTTTTGCCGCCAAAGCAAGACATTCTGCGGGTCGAGCGTGGCGAGTTGCTCGTCCATTGGACGTTCAGCAGACTGACGATACGTCGCCGACGTCAGAATCAATCGATGCAGTTTTTTCAAGCTCCAACCGTCTTCCATGAAACGGCGGGCCAACCAATCGAGCAGCTTTGGATGCGATGGAGGCGTGCCGAGATGCCCAAAGTCACTGGTGTTTTCCACCAGGCCACGCCCGAAGTGTTGTTGCCAAACGCGATTGACCATCACGCGGGCTGTCACCGGATTGTCTTCGCAAGCGATCCAGTTCGCCAACGCCGTTCGTCTGCCCGTCGACTGCAACGCTTCGTGTGGCGGTTGAATCTCTGGCAGACGGTCCTCCAGAACGATTGGGTACGCAGGGTCAATGGGCGCGTCCTCGTTCGTATCAGGAATGAACGTCGGCGGAGCCTCCGGTCCGACGTCGCTCGCAACGAACTTCATCGTTGGCAGCGGCTCCGGTTTCAGGTCATCGAATTCCGCCAACTGTTTCAGTAACGCTTGACGCTCGGCTTCCTGTTCCTCCTCCAATGACTTGGGTAGCTCATCTGGCTTCAACACCAATTGCCGCATCATCAACGAGACAATCTGGTACTCGTAAGGAGTGATCTGGTCCCGTCGACTCGCTGCGAGAGATTGCAGTTCTTTGGTGAACATTTTGAACCCCTGCCCTCCCGCTTTTTTGAGGAGCACGAGTCGTTCGATCTCATGCAAACGCTCGCGAATGTCCGCGGTTGCTTCTTCCCAGATTCTTTGCTGTTCAAAATGCTTGGCGCGAGTTTCCACATCACCAATCGGTTGATCTTCGCGAGGCAGCAATGGAGTGAAAAACGCACGAAGCGCGAAGTAGTCCTGCTGCAACAAAGGATCAAACTTGTGATCGTGGCAGCGAGCACATTTCAAACCCTGTGCCAGGAACACATCCGCCGTCGTTTCGGTGACGTCGTTCAGAATTTGTGCCCACTGACCTTCGACATCGCGTTGGTTGTATTCGTAGATCCAATGTCGCAAGAACATCGTGCCGATCAGAGCGTCTTTGTTCCCCGGATCGATTTCATCACCCGCAAGCTGCTCGATCACAAACCGATCGTAAGGTTTGTCTTCATTGAACGAACGCACCACATAGTCGCGGTAGTGGTGAGCTTCTGGACGAGAATGGTCCGCGTTGTAGCCATCCGAATCAGCGTAGCGAACCAGGTCCAACCAATACCTCGCTTGATTCTCACCATAAGAAGATCCGTCCAGCAATTGATCGACAAGGGTTTCGTACCACCCCTCTTCGCTCTTCAACAGCCATGCCGTTTCCTCATCAGGAGGCAAGCCAGTGAGTGCAAAGTGGAGGCGTCGAGCAAGCTTTTTCGGTTCCGCTTCTGACGCTGGTGAAATGTTCTCTTCGTTCAAACGTTGAAAGACAAAGTGATCGATTTCATTGCGGCACCAACCATTGTCATCGACCTCGGGAACCTCTGGATCACCCACCGGTTGATAGCACCACCAGTCGCGATCGTTGTCGTCGATCGTTGAGATTTTCTCCAGCTTCAAACCGTTCGGCCAATCCGCCCCAGCAGAAATCCAGGCGGCGATACCATCGACGTTGGGTTCATCACGCTGACCGCTGGGCGGCATCTCAAACGACTCGTAACGCAGAGCCTCCAGCAACAGGCTTTCCTCCGGTTTCCCCGGTACGATCGCGGGCCCTGAATCACCGCCTTGGAGCAATCCTTCCAAGGTGGTCAAGTTCAGACCGCCCTCTTGTTTGGTGTCATCATGACACGTGATGCAATTCGCCAGCAGCATCGGCCGAAGGTTCTGTTCGAACTGGTCTCGCTTCGCAACCGACGGTGCCTTGGCGGCAACAGGGATTCCACCTAGCAACAAGATCACTGTGCAAAGAAAGTTTGGCCGACACGCAATCACCAGCAAACACAGTGGGTTCCCTGTCAATCGAGGATGGCGTGCTCCGGGAAATTGCATTTTCATTTTTCCTCTGGTAGGCCAGCGATGAAGACGGGGTCCACATGGTGAACATCGTCGAGAGCATCCTGAATGAAGAGCCCCTGAATGGTCTCGCCACTTGCGTATCCCAAGTCAGACAGATCGATTCCAACGGCCAGACCACGAAATTTATTGCTTTGATTCTGCCGAGTGATCTTAAGCGAATTGAATTCCTCCAATGACTTTGCTGGTTCCGCAAAGAAGTGGACATAGAAATTCGTCAACACTTTCGCTTCGGGAGATTCCATGGTCAGGTCGAACTTTCGAATGGTGTAGGACTTCAATCCATCGCGAAACTTCAGTGGACTGATGTGAAATGCATCGCCATCCAACGGGTTTCCAAACGTTTGAAGATCAAAGATCACCACATCCGCACCAGGTCCGTTCACAACGGGTTGCTCGAAACGAACCGCCATCCCCGGCGTCCCAGCGTCACCTTCTAAGATGGGATCCGTTGTCAAAGGATCAACACTCCCATCTGGATTGATCGCTCCCGTGACGAGGCTTTCATCGATCAATGAATCGACTCGGGGTTCAGAGAAGTCTGCCTGCCCACACAAATACGGACGAGGTTCGGTTGATTTGAACCAAGTCAACCGAGCGGGAATCAATGACTCCACGGGAATTCGATTCACTTTGCCGCCACGCTGGACCGTCACGCTGGTCAAATCTTCGGCCCCTCCGTCCACTGCGAACGTTGTCTCATAAGAAACGACGCGGTCAGGCAGTCGACTTCGATAAGAGGTTGCTCGGAACGGAACGCGCTTCGTCGCTACCAAACCCGCTGACACATACTTTTTGGCTTCCCCGCCCGCCAAACGTTCCAACAATTCGGTCGCGGGACGAGTGTCGGATTCAGTCGAAGCGTCCACTTGGTCCATGTCGTAAACATCCGCGGCGCCTTCGATCACCTGCACTTCCGTTTCACTCATTTCGCCAACGTTCACGGCAAACCGAGTCCCCCGATCCACCACACGGGTCACCGGCGTGTTGACATGAAAACCTTCGGCACCTTCGGGGACATGAACCGAACAACGACCAACACTCAGATCCAAGCTCTCATCGGATGAAACATGGAAGACCGCAGGCCCCTCCAGAATCGCCGAAGCGCCCGTCGGGAACCAAATTTCAATCAGACCGCTCATGAGGACGTACTCTCGATAGGTCGGCAGCACTGAATTGACCGGCGGAGCAAGTTCGCCAAAAAACTTTGCATGCGAACTGCTGGCAAGCCGCGCGTGACGCACGCCCACGGTCGTGACATGCGGATGTTTTCCGTCGACTGTGACAGGAGTTTGTCCCTTTGGTTGGAAGACAAACAACGAGCCCACGACGAGCAGCAGCGCAGCCACCACCACGGCAAGGTGAAAACCATGTGGGTGTCTTCGATGCGACCTGTCAACGGCAGGCTCCACGTTGGCACGATGAGCACCCACCTGGGACATCACCCGTGAAACGAACTCGTCCTGGCTGTCCGGCAACTGCGCCAGCGTCTCACGAACAAATGCATCCCGTCGCGGTGACGCGTCCGCGACCACCAAACCAAGCAACCGATGGGTTTGCAGCAAATCGGCGGCTCGCTTTACAAATCGTTCGTCGCTGGCGAGCAACTCATGCAGCTCTTCCAGTCCGTGTTCGTCCAACTCACCTTCAAGGTAGTCCGTCCACAAGTCAGCAAAACGTTCGTTGTTGTTCACGACGAACCTCCATCGGTCGCGAGCCTTGCGTCCATGCACTCTTGCAGCTTCCCCCGGATCTTCCAGAGTTGTTTTTTAATCGCAGGCACGGACCGTCCGCAGCGCGCAGCCATTTCCTGAAGCGGAATTTCTTCGTCATATCGCCATTTAATAAAGCGACAGAGGTGTTCCCCCAACGACTCCAAACACTGTTCCAAGTGTTCGATCTTCGTCGTCCAAAGCTCCGGAGATTCTTCGCTGCGTCGATCCAGTTCTCGCTGCAATAATTCCGGCCCGTAGCGAGCGTGATAGTCCGCGATTCGTCGCAATCGCGTCTTTTCCGTCATGAGTTGGTAGCGTGCGATGGTGAACAACCAGGCACCAAAATCGGTCCCCAGTTCAAACTCATCCAAGCGAGAAAACGCCGCCACAAAACTGCGTTGGGCGATCTCATCGGCGTCGATGCCCATCGGCACATGAGCTGCCAGCCAGGCTCGTAAGGGCCGTTCATGCCGGCGCAAAACGACCTCAAACTCAGACGTTTCGCCGCGTAAAACACGCCGCAAAGCCTCAGTCACTCGCCGATCGTCGGGGAAAGAGTTCATGGTCATCTCATGAAGAACATGGCAGCAGAGGGAACAAGGTTACCTGCAACTGCCATGTTTTCCAAAAAATGCGTGCTTCCTCCGAGATCGAAGGACCTCAGTTGCCGAGTTGGTCGGCCAACTCGTTGGCTTGATAGATCGAACGCAAGGCTTCGGGTATCGCGACGCCCGACACGCTGACCGCTCGGCTTTGTGCATCGGTGTAAAGATAGTCACTGGTCAGACTTTGAATGTTGCCATCAAAGATCAATCCCACCAACTCCCCGTCCCGATCGACCACCGGTGAACCACTGTTGCCACCAATGATGTCAGCGGTGCAAACAAAGTTGAGTTGGGTTTCCAAATCAATGTTGTCTTTGGCGGACATCCAAGATTCAGGAAGATCGAAATCTTCTTGTCCTTCATGTTCCGTTGCATGGGTGAAAGCACCTGCAAAGTTCGTGGTCGGTTTGATCGGTTCACCACGTTCTTCGTAACCGGACACAACGCCAAACGCCAAACGCAACGTGAACGTCGCATCGGGATAACCACCCGTACCTTCGATCGCAATCGTCGCCTGAGTGATCTCCGCGTAAGCCTGTTTTTCACGTTCGCTGAGTTGTTCGCTGATCTCATTGATCCGGCGATACTCGGGTGCAATCACTCGAGCCAAGCGGATCATGGGATCCGTCGACGCCAACACCGCGTCCAATCCGCCGTCAATCAATGCCTTTCGTGTGTCGACGTCTTTGATTTTCGTTCCGGTCACCAATTCGCTGGCGACCTGTTTGGGGGAACGCCCGGCCAAGACCTCTTGGACGATCGAGTCGGTCATGCCACGGCTTTCCAGCAACAGTGCGATCTCATCGGCCAATTTCACCATCTCCAAATCATCATAGATAGGCGCTGGCGAAAGGATCTGAGCCATCAAGGATTCCCGTCCCGAATCGGTGTATCCCGGCAATCGTTCTTCATTGGGTTTGCGGTCTTCTTCTGACAGGATCAGAATTCGAAGCGCGAGCTGGAAAAGCTCACTGCGAAGCGACACCGAACGGTCCAGCAATTCAGCTTTCTCGGTTTGCACTTCGGCAATTTCTTTCCATGCGTCCGCCAATCCGGAGTGCTCCGGTGATTGTGCAAGTTCGGCGAGCAGGCGATCTTGTCGACCTCGTTTGGACACAAACGTTTGCGGATCTTGAAGTCCCGCCAACATGCCCGAATAAGCCTTGCGAGCATTCTGAATCCCAAACAATTCGTCGCGTCCACGGCGAGCAGCTTCTTTTCCTTCCAATCGATATTGTTGAAGCAACACTTCTTTGCGGCGTAGCAAATCCAACACATGGGGCAAGCGTTTGTCCCTCAAGTACTCGAGAGCCTCGACGGTGAAGATCCGCTGAGTGCGAGCCGGGTTTCCACTGACAAAAACAAGATCCCCATCTTTGACAGGTTGATCCCTCCATTTCAAAAAGTGTTCGAGCTGGGCCGGTTTCCCGTCCTCATAAACTCGCATCAGTGTCGCGTCGAGGTTGTAACGCGGGTACTCAAAGTTATCCGCATCGCCACCAAAGAAGGCGGCTGCCGTTTCAGGTGCCCAGACCAATCGCACATCGGTGTATTTTTTGTAGCGATAAAGGTGATACTTGGCTCCACCAAACAGCGTCACCACGTCGCTCCGCAAACCAGTTTCATCGAGCGATTCTTTCTCGATCCTCGCAATCACAGCCCGGCGTTGTTTCGCGGCTTCTTCGGCATCGTCTGCTTCGGAGATCTGCTCATTGACTCGATCGGTCACGTCCTCAATCGAGATCAGTTGGTTGAGTTCCAAGTCAGGAGCCTTGAGTTCCTCGTCAAAATTTTTCGCGAGAAACCCATCGTCGATCAGATTGCGTTCCTTAGTACTGAGCTTCGCCAATGTTTCGCTGGCGACGTGATGGTTCGTCAGCACCAAACCATTGGAGGACACGAACGATCCAGAACCACCCGAATTGAATCGCACCGACGAGAGCTGCAAGTGTTTCAGCCATTCCTCGGAGGGTTCGAACTGATGTCGATCTCGGAGCAATTCGCGAGGAACATCGTTGAACAGATACATGCCTTCATCAGCATGCGAATTGCCGGACATTCCAGCTAACGCGAAAACCATGCAACTTCCCGACAAGAACCAACGGCGCACATGTGCAAACATGATCAAAAAACCAGAAACACGAGGGGACAAAATCCTGAGTCTCTAGTTCAGCCGTTGGGACGGTCGCATGCAACCGGTCGATGCCGATCGAGTGTTGCGTCAGAATCTCGATTCCGGGGTAGCGGAACTCGTCAAGCGTTTCGATTTGCACCGTGAATATGCACCGTGAATATGCGCAGCGAATTGGCGAAAGTCTTGACGGCTTCCGCTACAGCCGAAACCCTCATTCGCCGCTTTGCCGCAGCTTCACGCCGCGTCGGTCAGGTCACTGTGGCAAAGACTGCGATAGAACGAATTGCTCGCCAGCAATTGGTGGTGTGTTCCGACTTCTGCCACCTGGCCCATATCCAACACCGCGACACGGTCGGCCATCGCGAGCGTGCTGGCTCGGTGAGTGATCATGATTCCCGTGCGATTTTCCAGGAACGTTTCCAGGGCCCGGTGAATGAGTTGTTCACTCTCGATGTCGATCTGGCTGGTCGCTTCATCCAAGATCAAAATGTCGGGATCCCGCAGGAAGGCTCGTGCGAGTGCGATTCGTTGCATTTGCCCGCCGGACAATCGGACGCCGCCGGATCCGAGCATGGTTTGATAGCCATCGGGTGTTTTTCGGCGAATGAAGTCATCGGCAAACGCCAGCTTGGCCGCCCGGACCACATCGTGAGCGTCGGCGCTGGGACTGCCATAGCGGATGTTGTTTTCGATCGTGTCGTCAAACAACACCGTGCGTTGATTCACCAGCGCGATGCGGCGACGCAAATCGCGGGTGGGCAATCGATTGATCGCAACATCATCGAAGCAGACTTCGCCCTCGTGCGGGTCGTCGAACCGACAAAGCAAGTTGATCAGCGTGCTCTTCCCACAACCGTTGGGACCAATCATCGCGATCGTTTCGCCATGCTGAATCGTCAGGTCAATGCCTCGCAACACCATCGGTCCCGAGGGGTATTGGAAGTGCACGCCTTTGAACTGGATCGATGTGTGAGGACGATCCAGGTGAACCGGTTGGTTGGGCTCAGTGACCCGAATCGGTTCGTCGATGATTTCATAAACACGATTGGATGCGGCAATGCCACGCTGCAGCGACGTCCACACATCAGACAATTTGCGGGCAGGATCCGAAGCACCGATCAACAAACCGAAGAACAACAGAACCTGACCCACGTCGAGCGGTCGAGCGCTCATGCGATTGCCCAGCTGGTGAGTTTTTTGGTTGATGACCATGTAGCCGCCCGCCAAAATTGCGAGCCCGACCATCGTCAGACCGAGCAATTCACTGCTGCTGCGAGCCAGCGTGTTGTAAAACGCCACCTTCATTGAGCGACGAAAGTAAGCCTGGACTCGGATCCGAAAACGGGCTCGTTCATAAGCCTGCGTGTTGAATGATTTGACCACGTGAATCCCACCAAAGGCGTCGTTGAGCATCCCATAAAGACTGCTCATCTCTTCCATCGCTCGGCGGCTAGCGCGGCGAATCGCTCGGCTGAGGTGTTGCATCACGAACGCCATCAAGGGCGACACGATCATCACCAACAGCAACAAACGCCAACAAACCGTGGCGGCTCCAAACAAACACACCGCCATCTTCAGCGGTTCACGAATCAGCCGCCCAAGCAACGTGCTGACACCGACCGCGATGTGAGCAACATCGTTGGTCAAACGACTGGTCAGGTTGGCGGAGCCGTTTTGGCCGAAGTGATCAAGATCCAGGTGCAAAGATTTGCGAAAGTACTTTTCTCTCAGTTCCATCACCGTGCCTTCGGCGACATACTGAACCAGCATCAGGTTGATCGTCAACGCGACCAATTTGATTGCCGTTCCACCGACCAACATCGCCACGATGAAAACCAACGTCGGGAAGGCACCTCGAGGAGCCGATTGGTCGATCCATGGCTGGGCCCACAACAACCAATCCGCCGTTTTCGCGGAAGCGGTCTGGGCGAGCTCTGCTGAAGAGATTTCGAACGTGGTGGTTCGGATACGTTGTTGCAGCGAAGCCTTGGCGTCGACATCGGTCGCTGCTTTTTCCTGTTTTTGCAGCTCCGCTAATTCTGATTCCAATTGAGCGATTTGCAGGCGTTGTTCTTCTGCCTCAATTCGCGAATCGGCCAATCGTTCGTCAACGTATGACGGCAGATCGTCGCCTTTGAAAACGACTTCCACCATCGGATACAGCGTGCCAATGTTTGCGCCCCACAAAGCTGCAATCACCAACGACGACAACAAAATCCCCAACAAGGATATGCGACGTCGCAGCGACAACTGCAAGACTCGGCGAAAACTCTTCATGGAAGCAAATCAAGCGAGCGGGGAATGAGGGTCGGCGTTGCACATGACTACCTAGGCCACATGGCGACGGAGGGCATTGGCAACGATGAGCACCGTCAGTGAAGAACATCAGCAACGAAGAGCACATGGCCACCAAAATCGCTTGTACCAAGACGCTCGTTTTGCTCGCCAGGGTGAATTCGCGTCTTGTGACTGGGTGATCGACTTTGGTAGCGAATTCCTAAACAGGCTGTTGATTCAATACGCTTCACCGATTTCGCCATCTCATGCTGAACACACCGATTCGCCGTTTCTTCGGTGGGAATTTGTCTCCCCGCAAGCATTCACCTGGTGATCAGAGAACCACGCTGAGATTGACTGGTTTGAAATCCATGCTGCTTGCGGGGTCGCTCGTATCGACTGCAGTTTCGGCCTGGGGGCAGTTGCCTTCGCCGGTTCAATTGCCACTTCAAAACGGCGAAACCATCGTGTCATCCGAGACTTACGTCGATGGAGTGCCGCAAAACTCGGAGCTGGCCGACTATTGGGCGGGGCCTTCCGGGTTCCATGCACCGGCACAGGTTCCTCACGTGATCATCCAGGCTCCCACACCACCCAAAGTCGCTCGCAGACACAGCCGCGTTCCCAATCAGCATACTGGACACGCGCCCCAGGCCTACCAGCAACATGGCGCCGCACCCAGCTCCGGTTCGCTGCATCCGCATTTGCGTCATGCTCACCAAAAAGCC
>NZ_JBICHO010000422.1:0-3548 GCF_043100905.1 Rhodopirellula sp. JB055
CGGTCTTCGCAGCCACCGAAGTGACGTCGACGATTTCCAAACCGAAACGCAAATCGGGAGCGTCGGAACCGAAGCGACGCATGGCTTCTTCGTAGGTCATGCGAGGCAGTGGCAGTGAGATGTCTTTGCCCAATACCTGCTTTGCTGTTTTGGCGACCAAGCCATCGATCAATCCGATGATGTCTTCTGAGTCGACAAATGACATTTCCAAGTCAAGCTGCGTGAATTCGGGCTGGCGGTCGGCTCGCAAGTCTTCGTCGCGAAAACACTTGGCGACTTGGATGTAGCGGTCAAAACCGGCAACCATCAGAATTTGTTTGTAGAGCTGCGGCGATTGTGGCAACGCGTAGAAGTTGCTCGGATGCACGCGGCTGGGGACCAGGTAATCGCGAGCTCCTTCGGGGGTGCTGCGGCCGAGGATGGGCGTTTCGACGTCGATGAAATCGTGCTCGGCAAAGTAGTCTCGCATGCACTTGATGATTTCGCTGCGACGGATCAGGGCCTGCTGCATTTCTTTGCGGCGAAGGTCCAGGAAGCGATACTTCAGACGCAAGTCTTCGCCGGGCAGATCGGATTGGCCGGGCGTGAAGGGAGGCGTTTCGGAGGCGGAAAGGATCTCGAAGTGTTCGCTGCGAACTTCGATTTCACCGGTTTCCAATTTCGCGTTGGTTTTGCCTTCCAAGCGATCCGCCACCACGCCGCGGATCAGAATCACGCTTTCGTTGGGCACGTGGCCGGCCTGTTTGATCAGCGTTTCGTTGGCTTCGGGCGGTCCGATGACGACCTGGGTCAGCCCGTAACGATCCCGCAAATCGATGAAAACGGCTCCGCCGTGGTCTCGTTTGCTGTCCACCCATCCGCACAGGGTCACGGGGGAGCCGACGTCAGATTTGCGAAGCGCGCCGCAGGTGTGGGTTCGTAACACGGGTCGAAATCAAAGGGTTCGAGGGGATGGATGCAACGGAACGCCCCATCCAATGCAGACGGGCGTTTCCAAAAATTCGCGAAAACGAACCGCAAAGGATACGCGATCGTCGCTCATTCGTAAGTGGGACCATTTTCTGGGGCCGGTCCCCGATTGGGGGCCGGCGATCGCCGGTGCCGCGCCGGTTGGCTTTTGTGCCGCTATCGCAGGTGGCGATTGAGGTGCTGGCAGGCCATCGAGTTCAGCAGCAAGGCGAGTTCGGGGTCATAGCGATGCCCTTCGTCTCGCATGAAAGCGTGCTCGCCATTGAATTCGTGCCAAGAAAAACTGACTCCCGCGTCCGTCATGGCGTCGTAGATCATTCGGCGGCCTTCAGCGGGAATGTGTGGGTCTTGTCGTCCCCAAATCATCATCATCTCGGCCTGGATCTCGGGGATGCGGTCGAGGCTGTTGTCGTGCATGCCTTTGCCGAGGCTTCGTTTGTGAATGTCGGTCGCGTAGAAGCAGACCCCGGCTTTGACTTCCTCGTTCATTGCCGCGCGAAAGGCGAGGTGACCGCCCAAGCAAATGCCCACCGTGCCGACTTGGCCGGTGCAGCCTTCGTCGCTGCCGAAGAAGTCGATGACGGATCGAGCGTCGGCATCATAGGCGGCAATTTCCTTTTCAACCTTCAAGCGGTTGCCCCGGTCGGTGCCCTCTTTGTCGTACGCGAACGCTTCACCCAGTTCGGTGTACTCGTGGTAGACATCGGGGACGGCGACCAGCAAACCGTGTCCCGCCAAGACAGCGGCTGTCCGGGCGATCGGCGCCGTCATTTGATAGATCTCGCTGTAGAGTGTCACGCCGGGATAGCGGCCGGGGCCGTCCGGGCGAAACAAATGCGTTCGCATTGGACCGGTGGGCGTTTCGAGATCGACGAAAGAAGGAGCTTGAATTCGCATGCTGAGTTCGTGCTGTGTCAAATCAGTGGATGGCAAGCCGACGGTGGCGTCTGTGACCAGGATGGCGGGACGTTTTACCAGTTTGGCGACGATGGTGGTGAATCGTTGAGCGATTCAGGCAACGTCGAGCAAAACGGGCATGGCGATTGCATCGCTTTTCTCGACGATGAGCGAGAAAGGGCCGACAGACGCCGGTCGCTTGTCGGATGGTTTGGTTTCTTGACGAGGAGTGTTGCGGTGCGTGGATGGTTGATGCTGGGATGTTTGATTGTCAGTCCGCTGATGGCTGAGGAAGAGTCGACGGCGATCGCTGTTGATACAGAAAAGGACAGCCCGATGATCGATCAAGTTGAAAAGGCGATTGTCAAGCAGATCAACGATTACCGCAGCAAAAAGAATTTGAGGCGGTTGAAGGTGAACGATGAGCTGCAAACAACCGCGAAAAAATTCGCGGAGTTCATGGCGGAGTCAGGCAAGTATGGTCACCACGCGGATGGCAAGACGCCCGCGGAACGCGCCGAAGCGGCGGGGTACGAGTACTGCGTCGTCCGCGAAAACATTGCTTATCGCACCAACACAGGGGAAGTCACCGCGGAGAGTTTGGTTGATATCTTTGTTCCGGGATGGATTGATTCACCGCCGCATCGCGAAAACATTGTTGCACCACATCTTACGCAAACGGGGGCGGCTGTCGCGACGAAAGACCAAGCGACTTTCTACGCCGTTCACCTGTTTGGTCGACCCAAGTCAGCACAGATCGAGATCTCGGTGTTGAATCAATCGGGCGAGGTCCAGACTCTTTCGATCGAAACCAATGAGAGTGTCGATGAAATTGAGCTGCCGCCGCGGACGACCGTGAGCATGAAACGCTGCTTTCCAACCACGTTTCAAATGGATGGCTTGGAAGCCATGACAGTGGACAAGTCGTCGGAATTGGTTTTGACCGAGGCAGGTTGGGAGGTGGCGGAGTGAATCCCTGCCCTGCCCTGCCCCGATCACAACGTCAAGCAATTGGCGTGTTCGCCTTCACCACGTTGCGGTCGACGTTCGCCGGTATTTCCCCGGACGGGGGCGACTTGGGAGGTGTCGAGTTACCTGTTGCCGACGGAGGCCCTCCGTCGGCCAGAGCGGTTTGAGCGGTTCATCGTTTCGGGGCCTGACGGCCCCGGCAATGGATCTGTCGACCCTTCGGGCCATGTTGGGTGGCGATGAGGCCTGGCCTTTGAGGACTGCCCGACGGAACAGTTGAGACAACTGTTCTACTCTGGCCTCGCGGTCCTTACCCCGGACGGGGCTGTCGTGAGAAACAGAGTAGAACATTTGTCCCCATATGTTTGCGTGGGCCGTTGCTGTCGTCGAGTTGCGTGACGCGGATGGTTGCAAGTGGGCTTGGTTGCGATGAAGCCTGGCTGTTGAGGGCTGCCCGACGGAACAGTTGAGACAACTGTTCTACTCTGGCCTCGCGTTGCTCGACCCCGAATGGGGGCGACTTGGGAGATGTTGAGTTACTTGTCGCCGACGGAGGCCCTCCGTCGGCCTGAACTGTTTGAGTGGTTCACCGTTCCGGGGCCTGACGACCCCGGCAATGGATCTGTCGACCCTTCGGGCCTAGATCGTAGGAACGACGAGTTGGGAAAGAGTGGGCCTCGAAGGGAAAATATAGATGGGAGCAGTAGACTTAA
>NZ_JBICHO010000423.1:0-6803 GCF_043100905.1 Rhodopirellula sp. JB055
ACCACGCAATCTCGGTTTCACTTTGGTGGAACTGCTGGTTGTCATCGCAATTATTGGAGTCCTGGTGGGGCTCTTACTTCCGGCGGTACAGGCTGCCCGAGAAGCTGCCCGCCGCATGAGCTGCAGCAACAATTTCAAACAAATCGGGTTAGCCGTTCACAACTACCACTCGGCATTCAACAATCTTCCTGTCCACGCCTCAGGGACGTACGCCGTGGGAGGACGCGACCCTTGGGACAGCAATCCTGGTCGCGAGATTTCATCCAACAAACGCCTGTCCTTTCTAGTTGGTGCTTTGCCGTTTTTGGAACAACAAGGGCTGTGGGAACAAATCTCGAATCCCTTGAGCATCAACTCCGACGGCTCGACGAAGAGCCCGCCGTGGCAGGCCATGGGACCGCACCCCGATCGCGTTCAATATCCACCATGGGCCACTGAAATCGCAACGTTCCGCTGCCCGAGCGATCCAGGTGTCGGCCTGCCATCCTTGGGGCGCACGAACTACGCCGCGTGCATGGGCGATTCAGCCGTTTACTCCCGCGACTCTTATCTCGATGTGGATGAAGTCGCATCTGGCGCAACATTGCCCTACTCGAGCGACAGCTCTCACGCTACCGCGTCCAACTCGGCTCAGCGTGGGATGTTCGTCAACGGTCGTGAGATTCAGTTTCGCGACACGCTGGATGGACTCTCCAACACAATCATGTGCGGCGAGATCACTTCTGACCTGGGAGACAACGACAAACGTACGACCGTTCCCACCAATACCGGAGCACATGCAGCACCTGCAGAGAAAAACCAGTGTCGCTTGGATCCTTCCTATGCTGAACCCTACATCGACCCGGAACGTCCACAATTTTGGTTGACCGCCGGCCTAACCAAGCAAGCGGTTTGGGGACGCGGTTTTCGCTGGCATGACTACATGCCACCGTACTGTCAAATGACGACGGTTCTTTCGCCCAACCGTGAATTGTGCTCCGACGGGCGTGACCATCGTGACGTTGTTTCACCTCCATCAAGCCGCCACCAAGGCGGCGTTCACGTCCTGATGGGTGACGGTGCTGTCAAGTTCATCACCGATTCGATTGACGCGGGCAACAAGAATGCACCCCAGGTCTCGAATCGCGCTGGTTCGCCACCTCCAGGCAGCCCCAGCCCATACGGGCTGTGGGGCTCGCTCGGTTCACGTGCCGCGAAAGAAGTGATCGATGGCGAGTTTTAGACGTTCACACCTGCTTTGATTCTTCACCCGCTGCCGCTATGCGTCTTTCATGGCGGCAGTTTTTCATTTCGAAATCACAACCGCTACACCGACGCGGGGAACAGTGCGTCGAGTGTGAGTTGGCTCCAGGTTTCCAGGTGTTCTCGTTCTTGTCGAAGCACGTCGACAGAAACAAATTGACCTTCCGCGAGTTCGGGTTCGTTACTGGTGACAAGCGGTTGTTCTAAAATGAATCGATGAACGACCCCCAAATGCACTCGACCAACCTCATTGCTGGGGTCATAAAGCAACCCCTCTCGTTGGTCAACGTAAGGTGTGCCGATCGTCACTTCCTCTTCCAACTCACGACGCATGCCAACGGTATAAGGATCCTCTTCTCCTCCGGCATCTTCTTGGCTGATGTGCCCACCCACGCCAATGCTGCGTTTGGCGTGCAAGCGTTTTTCGCCTGAACCACCGCCGCGAGTGTACTGAAACCATTTCACGCTACCGTCTGAAGGGTCCGTCCACTGCATCACGACGTAAGGGATCAACTGCTTGAAACTGGGGTCCAGTTCCATCGCACTGCGAGGCCGGTAGGACAATTCATCGCTCGCCAGAATCGGCTGCAGGAATCGATCCACGTCGCAGTCAAACCCCTCCAGTTGACCGATGGATTCGATCAACGTTGCGGGGATCACAAGGACGTGTTCTTCAGTGTTGGCGTTGGATGACATGCTGCAATGGAAGTCGTGGAAAAACGGGCGATTCAGACCCACGGTCCGTCAAACTGGTCTCCGATGGGTCGGCCGCAGTGTAGCGAATTCTCACTGGAGCGAATCCCGCCGGGGACGGCGATGCTGGCGAGCCAAACCGCTCACGAACCGATTCCCATCGACGAAAAACCGCAGCGGCAACTCGGCGGACTGCGAAATCCCGATCCGGGGCGTGGTGGTCACCCGACTCCGTGGAACACGGGGGCCCGAGAACACACGCCAAGCTTCTTCCACCGCTGGATCCACACCGTCGCATCGACGATCAATCGCCAAGGCATGACACAACCGCCCTGGCCCAGTTGTTAGCGTCCTGCGATCAAGAGAGCTTCCAGCAACCAAACCGCGATGTCTCACCATGCGATCGATTCCCCAAACAGGCTGCAAAGCACGAATCAAAACAGCAGACCCGCGACCGGCGGGTTCTGTGACCAAGTTCACGCAGTGCCTGGCATGAATGGGATAGACGTACAATGTGCCGGGGCGTCCAAACATGGAAACGTTACCCGGTTTCTCTCCGCGTGCACTGTGACTCGCAGCATCGCGACGAGACAGGTAGGCTTCCGTTTCGACGATCCACCCGCCGACCCAGATGCCCTCGATCTGCCGAGCGAACCCGCACCCCAACAACTGACGTGCGACGACCTCGGGACGACGATCAAAGAACTCGGGCGGCAACGCTTCAGCCGACTCACCATCGAGTGGTTGATCTCCTGTGCCATTCATATGAACCTGTTTCTGCCTTGCATCATTCATCGAAACAAACCTATCGCGCACGCTGGTTGCTGCCCATCGACGGCGTCCCAATTCCCAATGGAATGGTCGTGGTTGACTCAGGAACCATGACCTCGATCCGCCCATTCGATGACTCCCAGGTGGAGGGCAACTTGGTCGACCTGGGCGACGTCGCGATTCTGCCAGGATTGGTCAACGCGCACACACATCTCGAGTTCAGTGACCTGGCTCAACCCATCGGGCACGCCGGCATGGAACTGGCCGATTGGCTTCGCGAAGTGATTGCGCCCCGCGGGATGGTCGACACCTCAACGCGTCAACAGCATGTCCTGCAAGGGCACGCGGAAGCCATGGCATCGGGAACCAAACTGATTGCTGACATCGTGACGACCCCGCAAGCAACCATCCCTGACAATACGATCTCTTTCGCCGAAGTGCTCGGGTTGAGCCAAGACCGCGGCGACGAGCGAATGGCTCAAGCAGAGCGACACCTGCGCCACGTCACCCACCCCAATTCAGTTGGACACTCGGCCGCCCTCAGCCCGCACGCTCCCTACTCGACGCCTTTGCCATTGATCCAACGCTGCGTCAACGCCGCCCAACAACATGGGGTTCCTTTGGCGATGCACGTGGCCGAATCACCGGCTGAACGACAGCTGCTGAGCCACGGAACCGGACCATTCGCGGAATCCTTGCAAGCATTGGGACTTCCCGTCGAAAAGTTCTTCCCCTGGCCAGCTCCCGCCCCGCTCACGCAACTGATCAACTTGCTCGCAGAGGCACCTCGCGTGTTGATGGTTCACGGGAATGATCTGAACGAAACGGAAATCCAACGTGTCGCGGCACATTCCAATTGCAGCGTTGTGTACTGCCCACGAACACATCATTTCTTTCAGCATGCCCAGCACCCCGTCGCAGAATTGATCGCCGCGGGCATCAACGTGGCACTCGGTACCGATTCGCGGGCCAGCAATCCAGACCTGAATCTTTGGGGAGAGGTTCAGCACTTACTCCACCATCGCACGGACCTGAACCCCATGGAGATCCTGCGTATGGCGACCGCCAACGGGGCCGACGCGCTCGGGCAATCAACAACTCATGGAAGGTTGGCCGTCGGTATGCCAGCCAACTTCGTCACCGTCGCAACGCGTGCCAATCAAGTCGATCAGCTTTGGTCGGACTTCTCATCGGCATCCGCGTTGGCTTCCGCTCGCCCCGCACCCCACAACTGAACGGCGTCGTACAGGGCATGAGCGGTGATCGGGATCAACAGGTTCCCTGTGACGATCAACAACGCACCGAAGTACAGCCCCATCAAGGCTGTGATCACGATGTAGAGCTTGGTGATTGGATGAAACATTCCAAACGCGAACGATGAGACCAACCAAGCGGCAGCCAATTCCCAACCGCCCACGCGGGACCACCAAACTGGCAAACTTTCGTCCGGCCAGGCAAATTCAGTGACCGAATTGGGCAAACTGCCGAGCCACCCTCCATACGCCCACCAACGCGATGGAGCGTCCAGGTCAGGTGCCAAGGACGCAGCGTCTCCGGCCAACCAGGGCATCAACCAACCGCGAAACAACAACTCTTCGCCGACGCCCGCGCAAAGACTGATCGCAAACAATTCCCAACCATTGAGTCGCAACATCAGCCCGATCATGGGGTGATCGCCGAGCTTGTCGAGTTCTTCGATGGCAGGGTGTTTGATCCGCCGCAACACGCCGACAAACAGCAGCAACGGGATCGTCGCGAGGACCCCCAATCCGATGCCACCCACAACGGCGGACAGGGCGGCTTCGTTGAGCGGCGGGACCAAATCCCGCGCACTCGGACCAAGCAGGTATCCGAGAATCAACGCCAGGGCACCCAAGCCAGCTTCGACCGCAACAGCCGTCCGGAAGACATCGTCGGGGGTTTGTTCGTCGTCCGCGTTGGATTGCGTCACGCGCGTCTCTCAGGATGGGCTTCGGTGTCGGTAGGGATTGAACAACAAATAGTTCAAGTGGCGATACAGATCACTGGAATTCAACAGCTCGGTGTGCCGTCCCTCGCCAACCAAATTGGGGCCATTGAGCAACATCACCCGATCACAAGAACGTAACGTCTTCAACCGATGAGGCAACATGACCACCAACGAACCAGCATCCGCCAGTTCGCGCAGTGCGTTCAAGCAGGGGTCTTCATTGACATGCTCGGTCGGGGCAGGGGGCTCTTTCGCCAGCACGATCGGCGGTCGGTGCAACATCGCTCGTGCGATCCCAACGGCATAGCGAACGTCGGTTCCCAACGAGTCCGAATCGTCCCCGGATCCCAGATTCGACCCTGGCTCAATGATGGTTTCCAAGCCTTCTGGCAGACGTGTGATTCGCTCATAAATCCCGAGCCGTTCAAGCGTTTCCACCATGTCGCGGTTGTCGACGCTGCGGTCGACTCCGGCCATCAAATTCTCTCGCAACGAACCTTCCCAGAGCGGACCATCAGGCCCAATCCACATCACGTTTTTCGCGAGAGCTTGAGGGTGCACATCCAATAACGAGATCCCATCAATCTGGACCTTGCCTCGATGCGGGCGTCCAAATCCCATCAGCAATTCCAACAGCGCCCGAGTTGACATCTCTTCCGTTCCGAGGAATGCCACCAACGACTTCGGACGCAAAGACAAACTCACATCTCGCAAGATTGCCTTGCCGGCAGAATCTTGCAACGAAACGTCTTCCATGGTCACGCAATCGCGAAGGCCGCCCAAGCCAACCCGTTGCTCGCTAGGAGAAACTTCGCTGTTGGGTTGCAAATACAAGTAGACCGATTCGCAAGCTTTGCTGCTGCGACGGAGCTGCCGTTTCAGTTCACTCAACCGAGCCGCTGCCAACGCCGCCCCCGTCAATGCCAACCCGAGCACCAACGCCGATGGCAGGCTCAAACCCTGACCGCCTTGCAGTGTGTTCAGTCCGAGCCCCAGCAACATGACCGCGATGGCGACACCGCCCGCCATCATCATCACGGGCCACAATCTCCCACGTCGCGCGTCGTCACCCGCGATCCGCCGGTCCAGAGCTTCCAACTCCGCTTCGTAAGCTTGATCGGCCAAACCACCCGCTTGCAATCTCGCCATCATCGGTGCGTCGCCGATCAACCCAATCAATCGCTCGCGAATTTGCGGGATCTCAAACCGAGAAAGTTCCAACCAGTCCGGATTGCGAAGCTTCGCGTAAAAACGCCACAACGCCACACCACTGATCACAGCCAAAATCGCCAACCACACGTTGACCAGCAATGCCAACGTCACACACCCGATCAACATCAACACACTGCGAGGGACCGAGCGATACCAAAGCGACAACCCACGCCCCACCTCTGGCAAATGCCGGCCGATGATCAATCGAGCACGTTCACGCTGCGCGGCGGCACCTTCGACTTCAGCGCGCCGCAAGCTCTGCTTGAGCGTTCGAGTGTGCAGCATCTTGATCACACGTCTGGAACGCGAGTCGGCCGAACGCCGGTGCAACCAAACGGCCAGGCAAAACACGACCGCGATTGCCAACGCCACGCCCACGAGGCTGAACAACTGAACAACTTTGTTCTGCGCCAAAAAGAGATCAGGCAACGGAACCGAAAGGTGGGTCCCCAATCGCACTGGCGAACGCGTCAAACCGCCGCCTTCGTCCACCAGGACCGCGATGATCCCAAAGACGACCACCAACACAGGAATGATCAAACCGGCGATGGCGGCGCAAACGAGATGCAAGGGCGCGCCCGCCGCTTCGGGTTCGCGACGTGGTTGTTTCAGACTGGAAAAGCGATTCACCGTTGCGAGCCTCGTAGAAAATCTAGCCACCGTTCGTTTGTCATCCCGACCGCAAAGGATGCGATCGACGATCCGTCACGACCGGTCACCGTTTTCCTCAAACCAGCTTCCAATGCAACAGACGCGGCAATCAAGCCAAATCGCGATCTTCAAACAACAACATCGCCACCATCCAAATGGCAACGACAAACACCACAAGATAGTTGAAAGCGGCAGCCAAGTAGATCAGTGGGATCGCATTTCCTGCATCCACCGCCGCCTGAACATTGAATGAGTTCAAGTTGGG
>NZ_JBICHO010000424.1:0-19342 GCF_043100905.1 Rhodopirellula sp. JB055
ACCGAAGTCGCCTGGACGAGTGATGCCCAAGATCGCGTTCATGTTGGCACCGTCCAAGTAGATCAACGCTCCGGCATCGTGAACCAATTGGTTGATCTCTTCGATCTGGCTATCAAACAACCCCAATGTGTTTGGGTTGGTCAACATGAACACGGCTGTCTTGTCATCGAGCTTGGCTTTGAGATCTTCCAGATCCACCAAACCATTCGCGTTGCTCTTGACCGTCTTGGTTTTGAAACCGGCCATTTGAGCACTGGCGGGATTCGTTCCGTGCGCCGAGTCAGCGGTCAAAACCACGCTGCGATCGCTGCCTTGTTCGCGGAAGTAAGCCGCCGCAACCAACAATGCCGCCAACTCACCATGCGCTCCTGCGGCAGGCTGCATGGAAACGCCCGGCAAGCCACTGATTTCCGCAAACATGCCTTGCAGTTCGTACAGCAACTCCAACAACCCTTGCAGGCCCGACTCATGTTGCAGCGGGTGCACATTGAGGAACCCAGGCAACGACGCGATGCGTTCATTGCGTTTCGGGTTGTACTTCATCGTGCACGAACCCAACGGGTAAAAGTGCGTGTCGACGCTCATGTTCAATGTCGACAAACCAACGAAGTGGCGGACCACGTCGCCTTCGGCAAGCTCAGGAAGTGGCGGCGGCGTTTCAGCCAGAGCCTCGTCCGCGAAGAGTTCGTCGACGTTCACCGATGGCACGTCCAAATCGCCAAGTCGATGAGCACGTCTTCCAGCGCGGCTGAGTTCAAACAGAAGCTGAGTCGATTGTTGGTTTCGCATGGTTGCGTGAATAAATGAGTGAACTTCGTTGAATCAAACCGTGGCCATCGAGGGAGCTTCGCAGAGCACTTTGGCCCAACGATCGATCTCCACACGCGAACGTTTTTCGGTCACTGCGACGAGAAAACAATGCTCGTATCGCGACGGCAAAGCGACTGCGGTTTCCGAGGCTTCGGAACCACCAACGCACATCGGCGTCATATCAATCCCGGCTAGCAAGCCGTTGTCACGAGCATGAGCCAGCAAGCCATCGACGTCGGATCCAAGGTCTCGCACGACAAACTCTTTCAGCGACGGCCCCTCGCCAACAACTTCGAAACGATCCGACTTCGCAATCACTTCTTTGGCATAAGCCGTTTTCGCGATGCAATGATCCGCGGTCTCTTTCAAACCTTCCGGGCCGAGCAGCGACAGGTGCACCGTCGCTCGCAAAGCCAACAAGGTCTGGTTGCTGCAAATGTTGCTGGTCGCTTTTTCGCGGCGGATGTGTTGCTCGCGAGTTTGCAACGTCAGCACCCAGCAACGCTTTCCACGACGATCGGTCGTTTGCCCCGCGATCCGGCCCGGCAGTCGACGCACCAATTCGTCGCGACATGCCATGATGCCAAGGTACGGCCCGCCGTATGCCAGCGGATTGCCCAGGCTTTGACCTTCCGCGATGGCGATGTCGACGCCCATGTCACCGGGACGCTTCAAACGCCCGAGGCTCACTGGGTCGAACACTTGAATCGTCAGTGCACCAGCTTCCTTGGCCGCGGCTGCGATTTCAGAAACCGATTCGAGTTGACCGACGAAGTTTGGATGCTGAATCAGCACGCATGCGGTTTCGTCATCGATCGCATCGATCATGGGCTTGGAATGCCCATTCTCATCCGAAGGAACCACCACCAACTCAGCGTCGATGTTCTTGAGGTAAGCCACCAAGATGTCGCGATACTGAGGGTGAACCACATCGGTCGTGATGACTTTGTTGCGTCCGCGTTGCATCGACAACGCCATCAACACAGCCTCGGTCGCTGCGGATCCGCCGTCGTACAAACTGGCATTGCTGACGCCCAACCCGGTCAACTGTGTGACCAGAGTTTCGTACTCGAACATCACCTGCAAATTGCCTTGGCTGACCTCGGCTTGATAAGGCGTGTACGACGTGTAGTACTCGCCCCGAGAAGCAATCTCGTCGACAGCGGCAGGGATGAAGTGGTCGTACGCGCCACCACCCAAGAAGCAGACATGTGAATCCGCCGATGCATTGCGTGCGGCCAACCGAGTCATCTCGGCGGTCAACGCCAACTCATTGCAAGCCGGTGGCAAATCCAAGGGACGATTCATACGAACCGCTTCGGGCACCTGATCGTTGATGATCTCATCGATGCTTTCGGCACCGATCGATTTCAACATTTCGCGGCGGTCTTCGTCGGTGTGAAAGAGATAACTCATTCGATCAACCTGCTTCGGAGCACTGTTTTTGATAAGCGGCATAGTCCATCAACGAATCGGGCAGATCCGCTGACAATTTCACTTTCAGAATCCATCCAAAGTCGAACGCGTCTTCGTTCAAGTTGTCCAAATTATCGGGCAGGTCGGAATGAACCTCGACGACTTCGCCAGCCACGGGGCTGTACAAAGGGCTAACCGCTTTGACGGATTCGACTTCACCGAATTCTTCGCCAATTTCAAGTTCTCGTCCGACTTCGGGCAGGTCCATGTAGACCAAGTCGTTGAGCTGCTCGACGGCAAAGGCCGAGATACCGATCGTTGCGAACTTGTCGCCGCCTTCTTCTTGGACATCCACCCACTCATGGGTCTCGGCGTAACGCAGGGTCGAAGGGTCTCGTGCCATCAGAGGCTCCTAACGAATCAATGAAAAATGGAAGAAATAGTGAATCAATGAATGATACGGTCAACGACAGACAGCGTCAGGCTGCCAACACTCGTTCCACACCGCACAGGGAAATCAGGAAGCAACAACCGGCCGTTTGTAAAACGGCAACTTGGTCGGCAACGCTTCGGTGGTCTTACCACGAATGTCAATTTGGAAGCTCTCATCGTTGGCATGTTCGGCATCGATCGTCGCCATCGCGATGGGAACTCCCAGCGTGGGTGACGGTCCGCCGCTGGTGACTTTGCCGATCGTTTCGCCATCAGCGTTGAGCACGTCACAGCCTTCACGTGCGGGCCGTTTGCCCGTTGGCAACAATCCAATTCGGCAACGCGTTCGGCCATTTTCAACAACGGCTCGTAAAGCTTCTTCACCGATGAAGTGACGGTCTTTCAGGTTGCAACCGAACTTCAAACCAGCGGTGATCGGGTCAATCGTTTCGTCCAGTTCGTGCCCATAGAGCGGCATCCCGGCTTCCATCCGCAATGTGTCACGGGCGCCCAATCCAGCGGGTTTGAAACCAGCTTCGCGACCGGCGAGCAAAACGTTTTCCCAAACCCGTTCTGCCTCTTCCGCTCGAACGATCAATTCCAATCCATCCTCGCCCGTGTAACCCGTCCGGCTGACAATCACGGGTTTCGCGAATTGGTCGGTGATCAAGGCGTTGTAATTCTTCAGTCGCGATGGATCGACCGTGAACAGTTTTTTGCAGACTTCGATCGCCATCGGTCCCTGAATCGCGATCATCGCCGTCAATTCCGTGCGATCAGACATCGTCACGGTGGGAAAGTCCGCCAGGTGAGGCTCGAACCACTTCAGGATTTTTTCCCGGTTGGATGCGTTGACTACCAACAGATGAAAACGTCGTTCCGATGGAGTTTGCAAATGCGAAACCAGCACATCGTCCAAAACGCCGCCCTCTGCGTTGCAGACCATGCCATAGCGAACTTGGCCGGGCACCATGTCCGTCACTCGGCGTGTCAGCACGTGATCGAGAAACTCGGCTGCGTGGTCGCCATCAAAACGCAGGCGGCCCATGTGCGAAACATCGAACAGAGCGGCGGCATTTCGACACGCTTGGTGTTCCGCGACAATGCCCTCGTACTGGATCGGCATCTCATAACCAGCGAAGGGAACCATTTTGGCTCCGGCCTGGCGGTGCCAAGCATCCAACGGTGTTCGCAGACTGTCCGCGGGAGTGGAGGGAGTTTCCACAGGATCGTTGGTGGATGAAGTTGTCATAAAAAAACGCTCGACAACGCAGGCAAAAACGAACCTCATCAAAAGCGCCCCCCCTCAACTGGCACAACACCAGCCAGCAGGAACCCTGGACAAGGACGAAACACTCGGATGAAAAAGATCAATGTTGGAGCCGAGTGTAAACAACAAAAGCCGGACCTGGCACCCGCCCGATCCGGCTTCATTCATTTTTTGTCGATCGATCCCAGCCGAACGGCGGTTGCGATCACTCTGCTGGCTGCTGGACCGCCGCAAAGTCACCCGCGATGGCCATCACCAAGCCATCGAGATCCAGGTATTTTTTCAGCGCCGCGTTGACCGAATCAACGGTCGCCGCCTGAATCTGCGACTCGTGCTCTGCCACAAATGCCATCGTGCGATCATTGAAAATCGATTTCACCAGCATGCTGGCCAGCTTCGAATCACCTGTTCGGCCAATCCGTGCAGCTTGCAAGTAGGCCCCTTTGGCTTGTTCCAATTCCTCTTCGGTGACCCCCTCTTCCAGCACTCGATTGACCTCTTCGCGAATCACGCGAAGCAGTTTGTCTTTGTTGGTTGGGTTCGTGATCGCATACAGCGTGAAGCTGACCTTTTCATCCACCGCAAAGTTCGCAGCCGTCAAACCGCTGCGAACACCGTAAGACAACCCTTCTTGCTGACGGACCCGATTGGCCAACCGGCTGCTCAGCGATCCGCCGCCCAAGATGAAGTTGCCCAGCACCAACGAAGCGTACTCAGGGTCGGAATCCGCCAACTTGTATTGCTGGCCGCTGTACAACAACGCGTTGGATTTGTCGGGGGTTTCGATCGTCACCATCGCGCCGGGAATATCGGGTTGCGCCGGCGTCACGATCCGCTCGAACGGCTGCTTGGATTCCCATCCCTCCAAGATCGAACGGAACTTCGCCAGCGTGGGTTCGACTTCAAAGTTCCCCACCACGGCCAACTCGCCCGCTTGGTTGCCAAGGTACTCCTCGTGCAACTGACGAATCTGCTCGATGGTCGTTTCTTCGTACATCGCGATTTCTTCGTCGATCGTCATCACGTAACGAATGTCATCCTTGTCGTACGGCGAGAGCATTTTTTGAACTCGTCGTGGTGCCAATGCATTCGGTTCGGTCTTGCTTTTTTCCAAACCGGTGACGACTTGGCGCCGCATCACTTCCAGTTCCGAGGGTTCTAGACGAGGCGAACGGAAGATCTTGCCCAACAGCTCGATCACTTCAGGCAAGAACTCTTTCTTGGTTTGCACCTGAACCTGCAGCACACCTTTCAAGCTGTAGATCTGGACTTCGGCACGCAGACGAGTCCACTCATCCTGCAGTTGCTGATAGTCAAGGTCTTCGGTACCGCGAGCCATCATCATCCCCAACAACTCAACCGCGCCGAGTTTGTCCTTGAGTGATTCAGGCGTTCCAAAACGCAGGGTCATCAACACCGAGACCGAGTCACCACGAGTTTTCTTGGGCAGGACGGCGTATTCGATGCCGCCAACCAATTGACCGCGTTGAACTCGTTCTTCGATCGCTTCGGGATCGGGATCAAAACGCTCCCCGGTCACAACGGCAGCACGGCCTTTGTAATCCTTCAACAACGCTGCCAAATCAGGTGATTCGGGCACGCTCACTCGATCGGATTCCTCCGAAGGAATGAACAATCCCACGGTGCGATTGTTGCGTTTCAAATAACGACTGGCGACTTCGCGAACTTGTTCCACCGTCAACGCTTCCACCGCGTCGCGGTACAAGAAATACAAACGCCAATCGCCCTGCGCCGCCCAGTCGCTGAGCGAAACCGCGATCTTGTCGGTGTTGGCAGCCTCCAATTCGCGGGCCTTCAAAATCTGTTGCTTGGCACGCTCGACTTCCTGTTCGGTGATCGGATGATCGGCCCATTCGTTTTCCATCAAATCGATCAACTTGGCACGAGCTTGCTCGATCGATTGCTCCGCTGGGACTTCCGCCATCGTCATCAGCAACCCTGGTTCGCGAAAACCGAAGGACATCGCGAAAACGTTGCTGGCGATTTCAGTTTCGACCATTTCTTTGTACAGACGACCGCTGGGCTCATCGCCCAACACACTTGTGAGCGCTTTGACGGCGGCGTAATCCGGATGGCTGCCGGCGGGAATGTGGTACGCAGCGCCGACGACTTGAACGTCACCCACTCGGCGCAACACGACCGTTCGCTCCCCGTCTTTGGGTGGCTCGACCGTGTAGGTTTCGTCGATGGGTGTGCTGGGAACCGGCAGGCTGCCGAACGCATCGTTCACGGATTTCAACGCGTGATCAACCTCGAAGTTTCCCGCAATGATGACCATCACGTTGTCGGGTCGGTAATACTTGCGATAAAACTGGCGTAGTTTGACAACCGGCACGCGCTCAATGTCGCTGCGATTGCCGATCGTCGATTTGCCGTAGTTGTGCCAGTCATACGCGGCGGATTCGATTCGCTGCATCAAGACTCGCATCGGAGAATTCTCGCCGCGTTCGAACTCGTTGCGAACCACGGTCATTTCGCTTTCGAGGTCTTCGCCTTTGATGTTGCTGTTGAGCAACCGATCGGCTTCGAGATTCAACGCGAATTCGAGGTTGTCTTTGCTGGCCGGAAGTGTTTCGTAGTAGTTCGTCCGGTCCATCCAAGTCGTGCCGTTGAACCGTGCTCCGCGATCCTGCAGTGCTTTGGGAACCTCGGGGTGCGTGGGCGTGCCCTTGAACAACATGTGCTCGAGAAGGTGTGCCATCCCGGCTTCGCCGTAGCCTTCATGACGGGAGCCAACGAAGATGGTCATGTTGACCGTCACGACCTCTTTGCTCTCATCGGGGAAAAGCAGAACCTTCACGCCGTTGGGCAGCACATACTCACTGATCCCCTCGACTTCATGGAGTTTCGATGGCACGGACGAATCCTTTTTTGCCGTGTCGTCGGCAGAACAGAGGTTGGGAATCAAACAGAGAGCAGCGACCAAGCTGCCTAGCCAAACGGCGGGCGTGCTTCGACCGTAGCGGCATGGATCCGCCGTCACATCCTGTTGTGAAAGCATTGCGAAAGTCATCCGATCGTCTCGTTGGAGTGATGTGTGAGCTGAGGGACGTCCGAATTGTAACGGCGAGTCGATAACTGTGTCCCCCCGGGGTCGCCCGGATCGGCTGCAAACTTCACACTGTGCATTCCCAACGGCCTTCCACGGACAGCCCCCATGAACGATTCCCAACCGCCCCCCTCTGAACCAGAACCCAAGCGAGATTTGTATCCCAACGAACTCGCCCAGCAAAACCACAACGCTCAACCGCGACCAGATTTGCCTTGGCACGCCGCGTTTGATTTGGCTGAGATCGAAGCGGGCCTTGCAGAACGCCTCGCCGCCAATCCCGATACCGAATCCTTCGTTCGCGAAACCTTGGTAGGAGACCGAATTCTCGCGGTGATTTTTCACGCGGGACAGTGGTTCGCGATCGACGGCATCTGCACCCACCAAGGCGGTCCGCTCGCGGAAGGCCACGTCGCCGACGGCTGCGTGACGTGTCCGTGGCATGGATGGCAATATGAACTCGCGTCGGGAACGCAAACCTCCAGTGGCCAACCGCTGCAGGCCGTGTTTCCCATTCGTCAAAACGGCACGCTGATCGAAGTCCAATTGCCATGACGAGGCCTCTCGTCAGCCCCGATGATCAACGCCGCCCAAAAGAATGAGTGGCTCTAGTTCGGCAGATCCGCGATCGTTTTTTCGATCCGTGCGGTCACCTTGGCTTGCCCCAAAACAGCCAGCGCGTCAAACATACCGAAACCGCTGGCCGCTCCCGTCGTCGCGACTCGCAACGCGTGAATGATTTGACCGATCTTGATGCCTTCGGATTCGCAGAATGACTTCACGGTCGTTTCCACGTTGGCCGCGTCGAACTCGGTCGTAGCTTTCAACGTCTCGTTCAGCTTTGCAAGTAACTCCTTCGCACCATCGGCTTTGACCAAGCGTTTCTGGTATGCCTTTTCGTCCACGACGTAGTCGTCCACGAAACAGTAGTCGAAATCGATGATGTCACCGGCCATCTTCAAACGATCGCCAGCCGCAGTCACAACCGCTTTCAACGTTTCATCGGAATCCCCTTCGGCAACAAAGCCAGCAGCAACCGCGAACGGGCGCACCAACTCGGTCCGCTTCTGATCGGACAACTCCGCAAACGCATCGCCTTGGAACGATTGCAGCTTGGCCGGGTCAAATGAAGCAGGCGCCTTGTTGACGCGATCCAACGTGAACTTCTCAATCATTTCCGCGATCGTGAACTTCTCGGTCTCGCCATCGAGCGACCATCCGAGCAACAACAAGTAGTTGAGCAACGCATCGGGCAAGAACCCGATCTCGCGGTAGAAATCGACCAACACAGGATTGAACGTGTCCGCGTCGACTTGCATGTTGCAACGCTCAGCGATCTTTTCACCATGAGCCAACAACACCGCGAAGTCGCGGTTCTTTTTGTACTTGTCGAGTTTGCGTTTGCTCAGCTTGGCAGATCCACCGGGTTCGGCCACGTAAGGCAGGTGAGCGTAAGTCGGCAGGTCGTACCCAAGCGATTGAGCGATGAAGACTTGGCGAGCCGTGTTGGGCAAGTGTTCCGCGGCGCGAACGACGTGCGTGATTTTCAGTTCGTGATCATCGACGACGCTGGCCAGGTGATACAGCGGGCTGCCGTCGGCACGCGCGATCACGTGGTCTTGTTCGGATGCCCACTCCACAACGACCTCACCTCGAATCAAATCTTGAATCACACATTGGCCTTCGCGGGGCATTTTCAGCCGCACGACGCCTTGCCGACCTTCGGCTTCGAACTTGGCCGCGGCGGCTTCGTCTTCCGCCATCCAGCGTCGATCGTAGACAAACGCCTCGCCGGCTTTCTGAGCTTCTTCGCGAAGCGTTTGCAACTCTTCGGGCTTGGCGAAATCGCGGTAGGCGTGACCGCCGGCGAGCAGCTTCTCAGCAGCGGCTCGGTACAAATCTCCTCGTTCCGATTGGAAGTAAGGGCCGTGGGGTCCGCCGACATCGGGGCCTTCGTCCCAGTCCATTCCCAGCCAACGGAAGCCATCCAGGATCGGTTTCAGGGCCGCCTCGACATTGCGTCCCGCGTCCGTGTCATCGATTCGCAGGATGAATTGCCCGCCAGCCTGTTTCGCGAGCAGCCAATTGAAGAGTGCGGTACGGACGCCGCCGATGTGCAAGTATCCGGTCGGGCTGGGGGCAAATCGCGTGCGAATCATGGTCGGAAAACAGTGAGGATAAAAAGGTATGGGGGACGACCGGACGTGTTCAAGCTCGGATTGGATGGAGCCGCCCGGCGTGCGGCGTCAATGCTAGCAGGCCGTCGAAACTTTCCTAACCCGCCAACCAAAATCATGCCAGCCGCCCTCACCGTACGATGGGCTTCCCAGCCCGTCGTCCCCGCTCTGCACAACAAACTTCCCAGCCCGTCGGTGTGCGACGCAAGTCCGCCTAGCGCTCTGTCAAAGTTAAAAGTGAGGGTCGCCTCGTCCACTGCCCTAAAAACAAGTCGCGACAGACCACTAGTGTTCGCGACGGGCTAGGAAGCCCATCGTACTGGTCTGAAAACGACGAAAAGCCCGACGGGCCTGCAAGCAGACCGGTCGAGCTAGTCGTGGGGGTGGGTCGTGGATCCAACGCGCGTGTGTCGGACGACAACCACCCAAGCCTCCGCCCCTACGAAGGTGATGAGAACCGTGTGGCCTGGTCAGTGACTCAGACCGGGTTCGTGTTCAGGTGTTTCAGCGAGGAATGGGTTTCCGCCGAACGGGTTGCGGTGAGTACTCGGCAGGTTCCGCGACCGAAGTCTGAGCCGGTGCCGTGTACGCAGCGGGTTGGACTCGGCGAGCCTTGCCCCACGACGCACCATCGCTGGACGATGCGGCGGGCGATTGAAGTGGTTGAACCGATTCAATCGAAGGAGCCGGCGTTGGGACATTCACAGGTGGCGACAGCCGATCGATGGGCTGAGGAGCCTGCAAGATTTCGTGGGTGCTGCTTCCAAACTCACTGATTGGCTGGTCTTCGATGCGAATGGGATCGCGAACGACTCCCATGTCCATTGGCAAGGCTTCGCCGTTGGCATCGCCGAAGATGACTTGGCCGTCAGCCGCGTTCATCTCGAATTCACCAGGTGGCAACGTTTGTCCGTGAGTGGTGGCACCACTGCCGACGATTTGCGAAACGGAATCCGCATCGCGAACTGGGCCTTGGCGAACCACACCTGGGCGAGTCACACCGTACTGCAACTTCTTGCCGGCACTTCGTTCACGAGCACGTTCGAGTGCATCCCAGTAGGCTTTCTTGTTCCAAGGACCTTCTCGCAGGGTGATGCCGCTGTTGGCGAGCAGGGTGCCCTTCAGGTAGTCCACATAGCTCAGCGATTTGCTGTACTCGGCGAGTGCACGGTAGTAGCTGATCTCGGCTTGAGCCTTGCGTTGTTGACTTTGCAGGACCACGTTGATGTCTCGAGTTCCGGCGTCGTATTCCGCCAAACGAGTCTCGACTTCGGTTTCAAACGCTTGCCACTGTTGGGCGTTGGTGTGAGTCAACTGGTAGTGCGAGCGAGCCTTGCGAACGGCACCTGACAACTTGCTGACCAACAACCGTTCGTCCTCTTGAAGCTTGGCACGTTCACGGACAATGCGAAGCTTCGCGTTCTGGATCCGAGCCAATTCACGACGTGCACCGAAGGCAGGCGGAGTCACTTCCAGTCGAACGGCACCTTCTTGGAAATCACCGCCGGTCAAACTGCCCAGTGCGGAACTGCCTGGTTGCGGGAACTGTCCTGTTCCGCCATCCGGAGGACCAAGCGTGTCACCGACACCGACCCAGCGATAAAGCAACGACAGGTTCACTTCGGGAAGGATCTGGTTCTTCGCCGAGATCACCTCCAACTCTTGTTGCTTGATTCGCGTCTTGGTTTGACGAAGTTCTGGCGACAGGTACAGCATTTGGGCGACCGACTCATACCAATCGAACTCCACTCGAGCCAGCGAGGGTTCGTCGATGGGACGAATCAAGCGACCGTCTGTGGCGGCCAAGCCCATCAACTCTCGCAGTCGGTTTTCGTTGCCATAGACGCCTGCCCCATCCGGTCCGGGCAAGTTCGATCCTGCCAGTGCCGTTTCCAACTGGGCTTGGAACTGGAAGTACTGGCCTTTGGCTTGCGACAATTCTTGCAGCGTTCCCGTGCCGTTTTCCAAATTGAGCTGTGCAACCTGCTGAGTCGCCATCGCACTGTTGCGAGCAACCACGGCCGTGGCCACGTTGCGATAGGAAACGTACAGGTCCCAGTATGCGTTCTCGACGTCACGAACCAAGTTACGAACTTGAATCTCGTATTCGGCGATCGACACGTCTTCGTTCAGGCTGGCCAAGACAACCGGGATTCGGTTGACCAAGGTGCCGCGATTCCGCATCAAAGGTTGTTGAACTTGTGCTTCCATCGTCACGGTGTAGTCACTCGGAACGACTCGCGATGCAGAGTTCAGAGCCAACGGTGCTGTGGGCAGGTTGCTGTAACCGTAAACCAATTGGTGACGCAGAGTGGCGACACCACCGGTTGCGAAGCGTTTGCTGATCGCGGCTTGAGCGGTCACATCGTCGGACTGAAACAATGATGTCGAAACCGAGCTGTTGCCTGTGTTCCGTGGACGGTCGGTGTTGCTGTAGCTGATGAAACCGCTGGCTTGAGCATCGAACTCGGCCAAGGCGTCTTCCACGCCGCCGACTTGGTTGGCTCGCAGAACGCCCCGAGGCAAGGTGCGGTTGCCGTTGCTGTCGACGGTCAATGGGACCGACTGAGTGGTCGATTGCTGGATGGCGACGTCGTAGATGCTGCCAAACTGATCCGCGGTTCCACTGATGAACTGATCGGACACGTTTTGACGAGCTTCCGCGATCCCGCTGGTAGTGACGTAGAACTTCGCATTTTGCAACGCGATGTTGGTCGCTTCTTCCAGCGTCAAATCCCAGAACTGGTAGTCGTGATTACCGATCGCCAGCGGAGGCAACGCCTCCGTCGTTTCGGGCAGACTCTCCACGTCCACATCCGGATATTCAATCTGGGTGGCTGAGTTGAGATAGTAGTTCAGGTCCGGAGACTCGTTCAAGAAGAACGGCTGAGTCGGTGCGCATCCACTGGCGATCAGGAGTGTGATTCCCACTTGCAGTTTTGCAGTCAAACGGATCAATGAGCGTTTCATGCCCTGGACTTCCCTGGCGCGGTGCCGCCGCTGAACATACCCCACGAGTGCCGCGAGTGCGGCATGGCATGTCCCCGGTCGGGCCGAGTGTGGAAAGCCCCCCTACAAAAGTCTCGCCCATCATCGTTCCACCGAATGGAACGAGACCTTCATCCGAAAGTAGGTATCGGATGCCAGTCGGGTAAACTTTGACGGCAATCCGAAAAAACGTGAAGTTTCTTGCAGCGACGTCGTGACTCGCCAAAAAACTCCGCTGGCGAGAGGTTTTTCATTGCCTGACATCGCTTTTGGGAGCACTCCTCAGAGTAGAACATTTGTCCCCAAATGTTCCGTCGAGCAGCTTTCCCGCCCAATAGGGCCGCCACGACGTACCAGCGTCGCCCGCGATCGCACCATGTGTCTCTGGAAAATCAACCCAGTCACGCAAACAGTTGGGGACAACTGTTCTACTCTGTGACTCTCCGCAGTTCCCTCCCGTCGACTCCTGCCCCGCGCGAAACGAAGCATGAACGCCACACGCCAGTCACGCCCCTACCTTCCCACCTTTGCCTTGCTGGCACTGTGTTTCACATCGCTCGGTTTCACTCCGCCCTGCCAGGCCGAGGAACCCGCACCACAATGGTGGAAGGGCAACATCCATGCACATTCGCTGTGGAGTGACGGCGATCAATTCCCCGAGATGATCGCGGATTGGTACCAAACCGAGGGCTACAACTTTCTGGCCCTGACCGATCACAACGTGCTCAGCGAAGGATCGCGGTGGATGGCCTATTCCAAAATCCTTCAACGCAGTGACGAAGGGATCCTGGATCGTTACCGAGCACGATTCGGCGATGCCTGGGTCGAAACCCGCGGCACCAAAGGCGAAGCCGACTACCAAGTGCGACTCAAACCGCTCGACGAGTTCCGGTACCTGGTCGAACAACACCACCAATTCATCCTGATTCCCGCGGAAGAAATCAGCGACCGCGGCGAAGGCAAACCCGTTCACGTCAACGCGACGAACCTGGCCGAAACGCTCGAACCCGCCGGTGGCGACACGGTTCGTCAAGTGATCGAAAACAACTTGCGAGCAATCCTGGAACATGAAAAGGCACACGGCCGAGAAGTTCTGCCGCACGTCAACCACCCGAACTTTCACTACGCCATTACCGCTGAAGACCTTGCGTCGGTTGTCTCCGAACGTTTCTTCGAGGTCTACAATGGGCATCCAGGAGTCAACCACCTTGGCGACGACGAACACCCCAGCATCGAACGCATGTGGGACATCATCAACGCCCTGCGTCAAACATCGCTGAACGTCCCACCCATGATGGGCGTCGCGACGGATGACGGCCACGAATACCACGGCAAACCTGGATCGCGTCCCGGTCGCGGGTGGGTGATGGTCCGCAGCCAATACCTGACGCCCGAGCACCTGATCCGAGCGATGAAACGAGGCGATTTCTATGCCTCCAGCGGAGTCAGCCTGGACGACGTGAAATACGATACCGAATCCAAAACTCTGTCGCTGCAAATTCATTCCGAACCCGGCACGAAGTACCAAACCCAGTTCATTGCCACTCTGGCCAAAACAGACGGCTTGATCGACGAGCACCGAATTGGTGTGACCGTCGCCACCTCCGCCAGCCTGCAACCTCAGTACACGCTGACGGGGAAGGAACTGTACGTTCGGGCGGTCGTGACCAGCGATCAACCACCCCGAGACCCGTCGTTCAAGGACCAGAAACAACAAGCCTGGACTCAACCGATCGGCTGGGAATCGCCCTGATTCGCGGTTTTCAAGCCGGTTGATTCTGCGAGATCCAGGGACCGTGCGTGAACTCTATGTTGATCGGCCGATTGAGGCAGGTTATCGTAGAAAGCATGAGCAAGAAAAAAAACCTAAATATCTCTCGGGGTCCCGAAGGCTGGACCGTTCGGATCGTCCGGCAAGGCGAACAGCACTCGAAGTACTTTCGGTTCTCCGACGGTGGGATCCGAAAGTCGCTGGCCAAGGCCCAGAAATGGCGAGACGCCAAGATCAAAGAGCTCGGCGAGCGACAATGGCGCAAAGGGCCCCGCAAGAAACCCACCAACAACACGTCTGGCATCACAGGCGTCAGCAGAAACTTCTACGGCCGCTGGGTCGCGACTTGGCAGGAAGAAGGGGTCCAACGTTTCTTGACGTTCAAGACAAAAAAAGAAGCCGTCGCACACCGAAAAGCGATGATCGAAGGAATGGGCTAGCCGTACGACGGACTTCCGAGTCCGTCGGTGCCAAGGACGATTGATTTTGACGGATTTCATAAGGCCATCGCTCCGCGCCCGCCCCAAGCGTTCCGGGAATCCTTTGCACGTCTGCGACATGGTGCCTGCGACATGGATTCCACCGTCGAATCGATCACTCCCCGGTCAGTTTGCCCATGCTGATTCGTTCTTCCACTTGAAATCCGAGTGATCGATAGAATGCGACAACCTCGCTGTTGTCGGCGATCACTTGCAGGTTCACCTTCGGGCAACCACGACGGGACAGTTCCGATTCAGCATGCCGCACCAATCGAGTCCCCACGCCACGTCGCCGGAAGGCTGGCGACACCGCGACGGAGTACAGCCATCCGCGATGCCCGTCGTATCCGGCCATCACCGTGCCCGCCACGTTCTCATCGTCCGTCGCCACAAAGAACAATCCATCGTCCGCGGACATTTTGCGATCGATCGAGGTGCCAGGATCATTGTGCCCGGCGGAGCGAGGAAACACCGCCAACCAAAGATCCACAACCGCATCACGATCTTCGGCGACGAATTTGCGAATCAACATGAATCCTGGCCATCAACACGGTTGATCACACGAAACGGAAATCGACGCCCAAATAACAACTGATTCGCGATCGAGGTCGCGAAGCCTCGCGACTCAAGGCAGCAGAAAAACCTGGAGCTTGCGGCATCCGTGGGCACCCAGAACCAACGACTGCTCGATGTCCGCCGTTTTACTAGGACCGGAAACAAAGACGCCAAAACCTGGACCGGGAGTACCGATTCGGGCATACGCTTCGTGCATGTTGTTCAGCAGATCGGATCGCGAAATCACAATCGCCAAGTACTGAGCGATGAAGATCATGACTCGATGAGGCAACGTTTTACCATCGATCCAAATCGCTCCATTTTCCGCCACGCCAAATTCGCCACGAACGATCGTCCAATCCAGCGTCGACAAGGCATGCGGGTCGTCGATGCTCGACAAATCCACCGTGGACTGAACCGCGTCCGGAAAGGTCGAGGCAATCCGGCGTGCGGACTGGAAAACCTCGATCGTTTGCAACTTTTCATGAACTTCGCTGGGCGTGTCGACCAAATGAGCCTCACCGCCCACCGAAGCCAACGTGTCTTGAAATTGCCGCAAACGATCATCGAATCGGATAACGCGAGCAGGATCGATGGTGGGCAACTCGGGCGCGTCGACGACGCAACCTTTCAATCGATCCAAGACGATCTGCCGACTGTTAGAATGTGTTCCGCTCATGACCGCTCCTCCTTCGAAACCGCTTGAGCTCCTGATGGACGGTTCTTGGAGTACCACTCGTGGAACGATTCCTTGGGCGGTTCAGGAAGATCCCGATCCTTGGTCCACGTGTTCAGCCGGTTGTGGGTCAGCGATTTTGGCAGCACCTTCAACGCCACGCGTCCAACGTAGCCCGCCGCCGCGAACAGCGATGGATTGCGGAACAGGAACGAAGCGGCCTTCATTGCCATCCGTTTGTTCCAAGCGACGAGTCGCTTGCCCACCAAAACTTTTCGCCAAGCCAGCAATTGATGGTGCAAAGGAATCTTGACCGGGCAAACATCCGTGCACGAACCGCAGAGGCTACATGCAAACGGCAAACTCTTGTGAGCCTTGGCATTTTTTGACGGCCCCAAAACGCTGCCGATCGGCCCCGGCACCGTGGCTCGATAGCTGTGCCCACCACTGCGTCGATAGACCGGGCAAGTGTTCATGCAAGCACCGCAGCGAATGCAATGCAGCGATTGGCGAAATGTTTTGCTGACGCGAATTTTGGAGCGACCATTGTCAACCAACACAATGTGCAGCTCGCTGTTTTCGTCACGAGGCCCATGGAAGTGGGACGTGTAACTGGTGATCGGTTGGCCAGTTGCACTGCGAGCGAGCAACCGAGTGAACACCGACAGATCTTGGAACCGCGGCACCAACTTTTCGATGCCCATGCAGGCAATATGGATTCGCGGCAAAGACACGCCCAAGTCCGCGTTGCCTTCGTTGGTGCAGACGACCAAACCGCCGGTGTCAGCGATCGCGAAGTTGACACCGGTGATCCCAACTTCACCGCTCAAAAATTTGCCGCGTAGGTGCCCACGAGCGGCTTCGGTCAACACTTGCGGGTCGGACTCGCCCGCCCGGGTTCCGAGGTGCTCGTGAAAAGTGTCGCCGACCTCTTCCTTCTTGATATGAATCGCCGGCAGCACGATGTGACTGGGGGTTTCGCCACGCAACTGAACGATGCGTTCTCCCAGGTCCGTGTCGACCACGTCGATCCCGTTTTCAATCAAGTACTCATTCAGCCCACACTCTTCGGTCAGCATCGATTTGCTTTTGACGATGCGGAGCGTGTCGTTGCGGCGCAACAGATCCAGCACGATGCGATTGTGCTCTTCGGCGTCAGCCGCCCAGTGAACGACCGCCCCCAACCGAGTCGCGTTGGCCTCGAACTGCTGCAAATATTCCGGCAGATTCGCGATCGTATGTGTCTTGATCGTGGACGCTTGTTCGCGAAGGTATTCCCACTCGGGAATCGAATGAGCCTGCTTGTCACGTTTGCTGCGCACGAACCACAGCGAATCATCATGCCAATGCGACCGTGGCTCATTGGTCACGAACTCACGGGCGGCGTTCGGGTGATCGACGATGGGAAGAGTAGAGGTCAAGGGAGGTCACTTCGCGATAAAATTCATTCAAACAAACAAGCACGCCGAAACCGTCCGACGGTCACGGTTTCGCCACCACTGAGGAAGCGCGATCCGCATCGGAGACCTCTTCCTGCATCGCCTCCGACAACACCTCAGCGATATGCATCACCGACATCGGCATGTTGCGTCGACGGATCAAACCGCCCATGTGCATCAAACAACTCATGTCGCCAGCAACCATGACTTCGCTTCCGGACGAGATGTGATCGGTCACACGGTCGATTCCCATCGCCACGCTGGTCTCTCGTTCAGCAACCGCAAACGTCCCCCCAAAACCACAGCACTCATCGACTCGGGAGAGCGGTTTGATCTCGATTCCATCAAGAGATTCCAACAACAACCGCATTTTATCTTCTCGCGGCGTCATGTTTTCGCTGCACTTGCCCAGTCGCAATTCTCGCAAACCATGGCAACTGGAATGAATACTCACCGGACGATTGAAACGCCCGGGAATGGAACGAACTCCCAACTGATCCACGATGAATTCGCTCAGTTCGAAAGTGTTGTCACGCAAGTGTTGGAATTCAACGTCTTTCGGGCCGAAGTAATCGTCGTAGTGATTCCGAATCATCGACGCACAACTACCAGAGGGGCACACAACGGCATCGTAACCAGCAAATCGTTTGACCCACTGCTTGGCCACCGGAGCCGTTTCAGCGTCGCATCCGGTGTTCGCCATCGGTTGCCCGCAACAAGTTTGACCAGCCGGATACTCCACTCGGACCCCAAGGCGTTCCAGCAATGTCAATGTCGCAATCGCGACATTGGGATAGAACTGGTCGATGTAGCAGGGAATAAACAGAGCAACAGTCATGCGAGGCTAGGAAGTGGGGCTGATGGCTGGGAAATCGCGGATAAGAGCAAACAGTTCACGTTCACGCAAAGAGTATAGACTAACGGTCCAGTGCCGTAGAGAACGCCCCCTACGAACGGGTTCCGGTTGATTTGTCGCTGTTCAAGAGTCAGGATGAAGTGCCTGCTCATTTGCTTTCTTCGGATGAATCATGATCTCCGCCGCCAAACCCACCACGTGCACGCTGGTTGTTTCCAAAGGACAATCTCGCAATCCGGCCAAACGAGGCCTGGAATCGGCGATTGCGCAGTCCGCAGGACAGCTCGACGGCGTCGAAGTCATTATGGTGCCGCACTTGTACGATTTGCCCAAGGGTGGCGAATCCCTGGAATTGCTGCAAAAAATCGAAGGCGACCTGATCGTCTGCAGTTGGATCTTTTCGCGAGCCGCCCACTGGGTCCTGGACCGCAACGGAATTGGCGGCGCCACCGGCAAAGTCGAACTGGGCGCGGATGAAGACGACGAGGACGAATCGTCACCCGCGAATTCTGAAGCCTCTGACTCAACCGCGGACGCTCCAGAACCCGTCGACCGGGTGACCGATCTGTATCCGCGACCGGACCGAACCATTCACTGCCTGGACTTAAAGGTATCGGAGTCCGCCGACGACTTCATTGGTGAAATCAAACGCATCTTGAACATTGTCGACGAGGCCGATCGGTCGCTGCCGATCGTCGGCGGCCAAATTGTCGAGGTCGACGAAACAACCAGTCGCCGCTGGTATCCCGTCATCGACTTCAGTCGCTGCACGAACTGCATGGAATGCATCGATTTCTGCTTGTTCGGCGTGTACGGCGTCGATGGAGTCGAAAACATCTTGGTGGAGCAACCCGACAATTGCCGCAAAGGTTGCCCAGCGTGCAGCCGCGTGTGCCCTGAGAACGCCATCATTTTCCCGCAGCACAAAGCCCCGGCCATCGCCGGCGCGGTGACCGAGGGCGACGAGGGTTTCAAGATCGACCTGTCCCAGCTCTTCGGTGCTCCCACCGACAAGAGCGACCCGATCGCGACCGCCGCCCGTGAACGCGACGAACAGTTGCTGTTAACCGGTCGTGAAGCGGTTGGAATCGATGACAACCTCAAGAAACGACAGGCTGCGTTGAACGAGAAGCCCAAAGACAACCTGGATCGCCTGATCGATTCGCTGGACGAACTGGATCTGTAAGTCGCAGCGTCGCCCCGCCCAAAGCAACCGCTGGGCGTCTTTTGGAAGCGTTTGTCCGCATGAAGCACCTCTCCCGAAACGAAGTTTAGGGGAAGCGATACACTATATCGAGCGACGCCGTCCAGGCGTACGCGAGGGCTTTGAAGTTGCGCTTTTCTCAAACCCCGAAGCGCCAGTTTTGAAGTTGCGTTTTTCTCAAAACCCGAAGCGCCAGTTT
>NZ_JBICHO010000425.1:0-22232 GCF_043100905.1 Rhodopirellula sp. JB055
CTTACAATCTACACTGACATTCTCTATCACAAATTCAAATCGCGTTTCTTGACTTCCTCCAGCTACATTGAATCTACAAAAAGCGGATGACCCTGGAACCAAACGCGATGATGATTTTGCAAAAGCCTCGACGATGCATTCTTCAACCTGCCCGTTGCTGAATGAACAAGCGACGCTGTAAAATCTCTTGCCTCGCGCTGTTTCGTTCAGTTCAAAAGAAACACGTCGGGCACTGTTAGGAGGAACAACCATCCCGGCCCCCTTTACTGAAAGGCATCCGCAGCTCGACATAAGTTGCTCCACTGTCTCGACGTGGTTGCTTTTGTTCAAGATGATCAGGTCGCCACGATGGACGTGACCGGAATCAATCACACCGAGGTCAACGATGGGAGTTTCGAATTTGAGCCTTTGGCTTACGCTCGGTCGTGATGAGGCTGTCGAGGCCAGATAAGCGAATACCACGACGAGAGCCGTTCCGGCAAAAAGAGCTTTGCTTCGAAAGACTGTTGCAAAACGAGCTATGTTCGACGAGCACCAAAGAACAATGAAGGATATAGCAAGCAACAAAGTTAGCTTCCACGAACTGAAGCCTCCAAGGATCGGGCGTGTCCTGAAATTCAGTTCGGTGTCTGCCTCAGTTACAATAAGAAAAGGCAAACCAAACAGATCAGTGGGTGAGATCACGGAGCTTCGCCCGTCACTGTAGATGTTGAGCTCTTCCTCGTTGAATCTGTCGATAACAATAAAGTGCCCGGTCTCGCTGTGCGCAGATAGCGGGACCCAGCAAACTGCCAATAGTTTGTGGTTCTGCCCGAGATGGACTAGGCTCTCACTAAGGCCTTCATCGAACATATATGGACTAACACGGAAATTGAACGACTTTAAAGTCTCGGCGACATCGGCGAGCGATGCTTCGTCGGGCTCAAGTAGATGGGTTTTTGAAGTCTCCCTCCACTCATCACCGAAAAAGGCTACCGAGAACTGAACGGCATCTCGACCGCAGTGTGCTGCGGTAGCCTGCCCAGTAAACATCGTGACAAACCAGATCACGGACACTGTTCGTGCCCAATTTGGATCAAGCATCGTCGCCCCTGCCTTTTGAACGCCATAAAAGCCAGGCAATCCCAAAAACAATAGTAAGGTTGGCGACAAGAAAAAATGGGGCGGCAAAGCTCCAGTTCGACGATCCAGCAGGCGCCACGCCGCGAGCACCACCCACGTACAGGTTAATCAATTCTTGAGCCTCATCATTGTATGGAACCCGCCTTACCTTCCCCGTGACCAAATTTTCGACATACGTGCCCTCGGGTACTTCCGCAGGAAACCATGAATTGAAATCTTTCAGCTCGGTGACAGACACCAGCTCATAAGTAAAGAACCAGTCGCGGCTTCCAATGGTCTTGGTAAACTGGCCTTTACTCGGGTACAAAACTCCGTTGATGTAGCTTGTGTCTGTAACTTCGTACCGCTCTCGCAAATCGTCGTTTTCAATCTGCTCGAATAAACACAGGAACTCCGGCCCCTGCGACATAATCAGCCGCCAGCTTTCGTCGTTTGCAATTTCCAGTTGGAAAGCCTCCGTCACACCTGCAAATCCGTTGACCGGAGTTGTCAAGATGGGCGGCAGATCTATGTCCGGCTCAGCAGTGCTTTCTTGAGGGCTGAAAGCTTGGACTCCGCCAAGTCCCGTCAATAGGTGCGATATAAATGGATCTTCTACAATGTCAGAAACCGCAAAGCCCCCGTAGGTCAGAAGAATGTTCTCAACTTGACTGTCTCTATCAAGCACAACTTTAGAAACAAAGCTGCGTCTGAAGTGACGAGATCTTTCACCGTCAAATCCCTGCCATGCGCGCACAACCCTGGAGCTATCAATGTGAGGCTCGCCTGGATTATCGATCGAACAAGAAAGGAAAAGAGGATAAAGTATTGATCCTTTTCGCGGGGCTGCTACCCGAAAAGTTCGCAACTCCTGATGTTCTCCGAATTCACCAGAACACGTGACCTCATAGCGATACTCTTTGTTGGTGTATTCGGATCTAGCCGCGCTGTTCTTAAACAGCAACTGCACATCTGCTGGCAGCAATGCACGCTGTGCCAACACCGGGCTACAGGAGCAGAATGAGAAAAATAGCAGCCTGAAGGTCATTTCAATGGTCAACGAATTGACACGAAGACTCATGATCAGTTTACCTTATTTGCCTTACTGCCCACCAAGGCGCCGCGATGAATCAACTGTAAGGATAAGCTGACATTCGACCATCAAACAACGCCAGTGCCAAAACTAAGAACTGCCTCCGGGAGGAACTCACCATCACAGCTCGATCCAAAGCTAACAGTCTGTGCGAGTGCCACAGGAACCCGCCGAGTTCGTGCCTGTAGGGCCTTTGCTGACCCACTCCTTCTTGAGCCCCACCATCTTACACCGGATAGAAGTCCATGGACAAACGAGGTTGGTCGGGGCTGCTGTACAGGGGGTGAAGTCCTAGCCGCCGCACGTCTCGTTTGTTTTGCCTCCCAGGCAAGAATTCATGATCGTGTTGATTGGGGGACTGTTGCAAAGACCTCCAGCGGTCGGATTTGGGGCGGGAATGACGCGGGCCGCACCGGCTGTACACTTTTCAAAATAGCCCGCACCAACATACGCTTCGAGTTGCGCACTGTCGAGTTGGTTGTGATCAGTTGACGGAATCAACCCAGAGTAAAACGCACAAACAGAAACTACCAATAAACTGAATAGAGACCGCATTGGTTTACCTCGCCTTTCAAGGAGTAACGTTAGAAGATTGACCCAGTAGGACAATCAAACGGGACGTTGGCTGATTTGCGGGTCAGTCAAATGGCAGATTCAATCCCAGTCCCGTTGTCTCCACCGAGCCACGTGGGGTGAGCTTGACAGGAACGGGGGGGCAATGTGTCCGATGTCAGTTTTCCCATTTTTTCTCCGGCCGCACATGAGCGTCTTGCCTTCCATCGGCAATCGTAGAGCAGCCGTATCTGTTACGGATTCTCCATCCCGCGATGCGGATTGCTCGCTGAATATTTCCGTCGTCATGCCGTGCTTGAATGAGGCGGAAACACTGGCGGGTTGCATCGTCGAAGCGTTGCAGGCTTTGGCGGACTGGGGCCTGAGCGGTGAGGTCGTGATCGCTGACAACGGCAGTTCGGATGGGTCCCAGGCGATCGCGATGCAAAGACTGATCTTGGCCGGTTTGTTACAGTGACCGTATGAGCATCACCAAACTTGAGCCAGCCGCTTTTGATTTGCAGCAACCGTTCCCGCCATCGGGGGACCAGCCTGCTGCGATTGCCAAGTTGATCGAAGGCATCCAAAGCGGCAAGCCTGCGCAGACCCTGCTGGGAGCGACCGGGACCGGGAAAACGTACACGATGGCCAACGTCATCCAAGCCGTCCAGCGTCCGGCGTTGATCCTCAGCCACAACAAAACGTTGGCGGCTCAGTTGTACGGGGAATTCAAAGAGTTTTTCCCAAACAATGCCGTTCACTATTTCGTCAGCTACTACGACTACTACCAACCGGAAGCCTACATCCCGCAGCGGGACGTGTACATCGAAAAGGATTCCTCGATCAACGAGGAAATCGATCGCTTGCGATTGGCCACCACCAGTTCATTGGTCAGCCGCCGTGACGTGGTCATCGTGGCCTCGGTCAGCAGCATCTACGGTTTGGGATCGCCGGATGATTACCGGCAATTGGTCGTCGATCTTCATCAAGGCGAACAGACCCGCCGAGATCACTTGCTGTTGAAGTTTGTCGACCTGCAATATCAACGCAACGACATTCAATTCGAACGCGGCAAATTTCGCGTGCGAGGGGATTCGATCGAGCTTTGGCCCAGCTACGAAGAGTTCGCTTATCGAATCGAGATGTGGGGCGACGAGATCGAGAAAATCTCGCTGATCAAACCGACTTCCGGCGAGACGATCAAAACGGTCGAGCATCTTTATATCTACCCATGCAAGCACTTTGTGATGCCGGAAGATCGCATTCAGCGAGCGATCCGAGTCCTTCGTGAAGAGTTGGCTCAGCAACTCGAGATCTTTCAGTCGCAGGGGAAACTGCTGGAGGCTCAGCGATTGTCAGCGCGAACCAAATTCGATTTGGAGATGCTGGCGGAAGTCGGGCATTGTCCCGGCATCGAAAATTATTCGCGCCCGCTTTCTGGTAAAGAACCCGGCGCGACACCGGACACGCTCTACGACTTCTTTCCCAAAGATTTCATCACGTTTGTTGATGAGTCACACGTGACCGTGCCGCAGGTTCGGGCAATGTACGCCGGTGACCGGAGCCGGAAAATCACGTTGGTCGAGCACGGGTTCCGGTTGCCGTGCGCTCTCGACAACCGGCCTCTGAAGTTCGATGAGTGGGAAGAGCGAACCGGACAAATCTGCTTTGTCAGTGCGACGCCCAGCGACTACGAATTGGAACGCACCGGCGGGGAAGTGGTGGAACAAATCATCCGCCCGACAGGCTTGCTCGATCCCGAGGTGGAGATCGTTTCGGCTCGCGGGCAGGTGACGCACTTGTTGGAACAGGTTCGCATTCGTGTCGAACGCGATGAACGAGTCCTGGTCACGGCGCTCACCAAACGTTTGGCCGAGGACTTGGCGAACTACTTCCAAGAACAGGGCGTCAAGTGTCGTTGGTTGCACAGTGAATTGAATGCCTTTGAACGAGTGGATTTGCTGCAGGAACTGCGGGCCGGATCGTTCGATTGCTTGGTCGGCGTGAACCTGCTCCGGGAGGGGCTCGACCTTCCTGAGGTTTCGCTGGTGGCGATCTTGGATGCGGACAAGGAGGGTTTCCTGCGAAGCGAAACGAGTTTGATTCAGACGATCGGGCGTGCAGCTCGGAATGCAAATTCACGCGTGATTCTGTACGCCGACAAAGTCACCGATTCTATGCAAATGGCGATCGACGAAACCGAACGTCGTCGTGCGATCCAGATGGAATACAACGCGAAGCACGGAATTGTGCCGAAGACGGTTCGCAAGTCGATACGACAGGGCATCGACACCGATGCGGCTAACCACAAGGAGTCGACCCGAAAGGCTCAGGACAGCGGCGAAGCGGTCTACATCACGATCGAGTATGTCGACAAACTTGAACAAGAGATGCTGGCTGCGGCCGAGGATCTGGAATTCGAACGCGCGGCAAGGCTTCGTGATCGCGTGTTGCAATTAAAAGAACACATTGGCAAACCGCTGTCCGAGGTTGAAATTGTCGACGAAAAATCAGCGGGCAAATCAGGTGGCCGGGGACGGGGACGTCGTGGGGCGAAGAAAAAAGGAGCGAAGAAAGGCACCAAAATCCCGCGGCCAAAACGTGGTTGATGCTCGCTCAACGTCTCGCCAAATCATGCCGAGAAACCGTTGATCGCAACGGTCTTCGCCAGGTGTGTTGGTGAAAATTGGGACGGCATTCGGAATTGGACGAGAGACAGGACGGTTTCCTCTTGAATTGGGGTGACGCGGTCCTTTATAGGCAACGGTTGTGAAATGAAGATTTGATGAAATGAATGCGAGGCAGCGTCGAGCTGCCGAAGCGGCTGTCGCTTTGCTCGCTTTTCAAAGCTGTTGGCTTTCCTGAATCGTTCCACTCTTCTAAAGATTGCAGATGTTCTTTGATGACCCGATCCAGCGGATCGATTGGCGAGACATCGCGAGTTGGCGTGCCGGGGTAGGGAAGTTGTCTCTCGCATTGGGGGCGGGGATCGGGTTTGTTCTGGTCGCTGCTTTCGGTTTGCTACAGATGGGAACGCCACTGAGAGATGCGATCATCACCGAAGGTGGCTGGGTCGAGTCCCTGTCGGCGTATCTTTATCTGGTGGTCGCCGCCATTTTGCTGATGGCTGGTGCCATGAAAACTTGGATGCCATCGATCCGCTGCCCGCGTCATCCGTTCTTGCTCGCATCGATTTTGTGCCTCTTCTTTGCTCGGGAAATGGATTTTCATTCCCGGTTCACGGGAGGCAGTGTCCTGAAAACGTCGTTTTATCTGCGCGATGATTTGTCGTGGGAGGCGAAATTGATCGCGGCGTCGGTGATTGTGTTTGCGACGGTGAGCGTCGTCGCATTGTTCCGACGCTATGCCGCGCTTGTTCAAGTCCGTTTTGCGGCAGGAAACTGGTTGGGCGTGCTACCCATCGCAGCCTGCTTGATGGTTGTGTTTTCGAAATCAATCGACATGGGACTGGGGACTTTGTCACGCAACGGAGTGGTTTTGCCGGTCCAGTGGCGAGACGCCGCAGGACATGTGGAGGAATTGTCGGAGTTGTTGATTCCCTGCTGTTTCTTGCTGATGACGGTCGGACTGTTTCTTGCCAAGTCGAAGCCGATGAAGGATTCCGTATCGGATTTGGATGATGCGAATGAATTCGATGCAACGATTCGACTCGATCCTGAACAAACCTCTCGGGCGGCTTGAGCATTGGCATTCTCGATCGAACAATCCATTCCGGTTCCCGTCCGTGTGCAGCGTTTGGACGTCCTTGGTGAAGGACGTGCGGCGTCGGCGGAATTGGTGGATGCGCATTGGGCGGACGGAACCTCGACGCGTTGTGTCGAAAAGGTGTTCGCCCCTGGTTGGCTGACTCGGGTGATCTATCGCTTCGCGTTTGCTGCCCCGTTTGCCTACCGCTCCAATCGCCATGCCATCCACGCCAGTTTTTACCGGCGACGGGTGGTGGCCGGGCTCCTGCAGCGAGAAGGCAGCGGCGTCCGTGTCGCGAAACCGCTGTATGTCCGTTTTGATCGGCCACGCCAAGCGTGGGTGCTTGCGGCAGAGTGGGTCGAAGGTCGTGGACCGATTGTCCAAGGGAATGGTTCTGACGAGATGAGTCAGTTGGTCGGTACCATGCGACAACTGGAGGATCGTCTGGTGGGCTGGGGGATGCATGGTTCGGGCTGGCAGGTTTCTCCGCGAGCTCTGGTTTCCACAGCGAATTTGTTGCTCTGCGACCGGCCTCGGCTGCGACTTTATGACGGCATGAGCAGTCAAATTGAACAGGGCAGGGCAGGGCAGGACCGTGGTCAAGCAGAGCTCACCATTATTGATTTGGAATCGGGGATTCCGGCGGTTTTGGTACTCCGCTATCTGGTCTTGGCTTGGAAACAAGGCAGCGTGTTCCCGTTTGACGACTTGGATTCTGAGCTGCTTTTGCATTGCGTTCCGGAAGTGGCGGGAGACTTGCGACAAGATGTTGAACGTCTGGTCTCGCACACGACGGCTTGGAAAAACACAGAAATCGCACCGTTTCGCAAACCTTGGCGATGGGCATCCGCAGACCGACGGGCCCTGTATCGCGAAGAGATGATCGGGCGTTGGTCGTTGGAACGAACGATTGATGACGCGACCGAGAACCGCCTGGCGAGCGACAAGCTGTCTTGGCTGGGGTTTTGGATCATCGGTCTGTTGCCAATTCTCGGCCGATTGTTTCAAAAGCTGATGGGCAGTCAGCGGGTTCGCCGTCAGGCTGGACGGCTGGTGCTTGATTCTCGATTCAGACGATCTGTGATGCGGTGCCATCGGGACCGGGCAACGCGGCGTTGGAAGCAACAGGGCAGGGTATCACGACATCGTCCGCAGTCGTTTCTGCGGTTTCATCTCAACAGTGTTTTGGCAGCGTGTCTGTCGCCGGCCTGGCATCGTTTCGTGACGGATGGCCGGGTTCGAGGTTTGCGGCAACGGTGGGCATGGGCCATTTTGACGAGTCGGCAGCACCAAGCTCGCTCGGCTCGCCGATTGTTTCGCAAAACCGTTCGACGCTGGGAGTCGCGACAATGGCTGGGGATCGACGCCGGCACACAACTGCGAAATGAATTCGATGAACCTGGCGTTGGTGTTTACGCGCGTGGAATGGCCAAGCACTTGGCGATCAAGACGCTCTCTCCTGCGGTTTCCATGTTGAAATTGACTGGCATGGCAGCGTCCTTGTCGGGAGGCAGTTGGTGGTACGCCGCCGCACCGTTTTTGATTCTCCCGGCTTTGCGAACGATGGTGACGTTGCAAAGTGCATGGGCGTCGCGGCATGACGGAACGCCGCACACGCAGGCTTTGGTGATTGGTGCGATTCCCACCTTGGGATCGTTGGCATTCGTCATTCAGATGTTCAACAGCCACCCTGCCGTTTCTGAATTTTTGCTCCGTGAAGCAGCGGGACGAGTTGGCCGCCATCTGCCGATTTACGGTGGCCCTGATTCCAGAACGGAGCACGTATTCGTCAATGGCATGGATTGGGGGATCCAAATGGTCCGGCGATTCAGCCCCCGACGGGAAAACTTGGCCGCCCCAATGGAGGTCGAAACATCGCATCGAAAAGCGGCTTGAGGCCGGGGACGCTCGCTGAAGCGATCACACACAATCGGACTGGTAACGACCCACCAACTTCGCTAACCTCCGCGGGAAACACATGTTTCTCGTCGTTGGACGGGAGTTCCTATGCCCATTTCTCACCAAGGAAGGCGAGACCATGGCGACGGTTGTCTGCACACGTTGGTTAGACGCATTCCCTGCATCGTATGTCACCGTTTTGCGAAAGGCTGTGGCAGCCAATTTGAACCGTCCCCATCGGTTTGTTTGCGTCACCGACAATGTGGCTGGATTAGCCGATGGGGTCGAAGGAATTCAGATGCCTGATTTGGGCATCCCCTTCGAGCATCAGGAAAAGGGATGTTGGCCTAAATTGTCGATACTGGCGCCGGGCGTTTTGCCCGCTGATGAGCCAACGCTGTACTTGGATCTCGACGTCATGATCAATCAGAACCTGGATGGGTTCTTTGATCGATTGGAGGCCAAACGAGGTTTTCATGCACTGCGAGAGTGGAACCCAACGCTCTGGAGTTTGGTCCCGCTTGCGATGCGTCCTGACCGGGGCGTTCAGGGATCGATTCTGGGGTTTTATCCAGGTGAGCAAGCCGAATTATTTCGGCAATTCAACGAGCACCAACAGGACTGTTTTGATCGCTTTAAACTTGACCAAGACTTCTTGACCAAGAATGTTGCGGAAGTGAACTACTGGCCCTTTGCTTGGACCTCCAGCTTCAAGTGGCATTGTCTAAAGTACTACCCACTCAATCAAATGTTCCCCAAAGTGAAACGGCCAGCGCAAGCCAAGGTGGTTGTGTTTCATGGTGACCCGCGGCCAATTGACGTGGTGCCAAAGGGCGACTACCGCTGGGGCACGCGACGGAAATTCGGGCACGGTCCCGTGGATTGGGTCCGTGACTACTGGCTGCGGCACGATTCAAATTGGACCGAAGAAGAAAACGAGTTGGAAGCATGCGTTCCCGCATTGCTAGCAGCCTAAGACGCGTCTCAAGACGGTGAACTCCGTATTCTTCTGGCAACCATATTCAATCATCACGACCACGCACTCGAATGGATTCCCCACGGGGTCGAAAACATGAACGTGTCTCAAGCACTCGTTGTCACCTTGCGGCGAGCCACCGCACGGCAACCACAGGTTCAGCGGATTCTGCAAACGTGTCCGGTACCATGTGAGATTCACGATGCGGTGGATGGCAAATTGTTACCGGACGACGAACTGCAGCGTTGGGTTGAGCCGCGACTGCATTCGCCCTCGTATCCGTTTTCGCTGAACGTCGGTGAAGTTGGCTGCTTCCTCAGCCATCGAGGAATTTGGCAGCGCATCGTCGACGAAGGTTGGGAGCAAACGCTGATCGTTGAAGACGACATCGAATTCGAACCTGGATTTGAAGAATCGCTGACCTTCGCCAGTGATCATGCCAAGCCGGGCGACTACGTTCAGTTTCAAGTGCGTCCGTTCTCAGCTTCGCATCGAGTCATGGCTCAGCAGTCAAAGTCGGCGTTGTTGTGTCCCGATGTGGTTCCGCTGCGGACGTCGGCGCAGTTGGTGACGCGGTTGGCGGCTGAAAAGCTATTGGACGCGTCGGAGCAGATCGATCGCCCCGTGGATGCCTTCATTCAAATGCGCTGGGTCACGGGCGTTCGCGTTGTGGTGATGCAGCCATCCTGCGTTCATGAGGTGTCTGCGAATTTGGGTGGTAGCACGATTGGTGGTGGCAAGAGGATGCCGGTGGCCGATCGAGTCAAGCGGGAAGTGTTGCGACCGATCTATCGTTTTCAGATTGCTGCGCGATCTCGAAAGGATGCTGCTTGAGCAATGGATTGACATTGAATTGGTTGCAAGTCCTTTCGTACAAGACCTTTCAGGTGATTGAAACATGATGTTTCAACGACCTTGAAATTCACGACGAAAGCGTGCCCAAAGAAAAAGGATTTTCAGTGCGGCAAGAAGACCCGATATGGATCACTGGTGCCGCGGGCATGGTCGGTAAGGCCTTGGCCGGGCACCTCCGAGCAAAAGGCTACACCAACCTATTGACTCCGACGCGACGTGAGTTGGACCTGTGCTCGGCGGACGCAGTGCACGATTATGTCGCGCAGCATCGACCCCGGCATGCGTTTCTGTTGGCTGCGAAAGTGGGCGGGATCGCGGCGAATGTCAGTGATCCGGTTGGATTCTTGGACGAGAACATGCGTTTGGTCGTCAACCAACTCAGTGCTTGTGCGAAAGCCGGTGTTGAGAAAGTGCTGTTGCTGGGAAGCACCTGCATCTACCCGCGAGAGTGTGCTCAACCGATGACGGAAGAGTCGCTTTTGACTGGTCCTTTGGAACCGACCAATGAAGGGTATGCATTGGCAAAAATCGCAGGTTTGCGATTGGCGCAAAGCTATCAGAAACAAATGGGCATGCAGTGTGTTCTGCCGATGCCCTGCAACATTTACGGAACTGGCGACCACTTCGACCTGTCGCGTTGTCATGTGCTCAGCGCCTTGGTCAAACGGTTCTGTGATGCGGTGGATCAAGAGGCGGAATCGGTGACGCTTTGGGGAACGGGATCCGCCAAGCGAGAATTCATTCACGTAGAAGATGTGGTTCGCGGCATGTTGCATTTGTTCGATGCCGAGACCGAAGGTCAAATCATCAATCTGGGACCAGGCAACGATGTCAGTATCTCAGAATTGGCGGGCATGATTGCGGAACAAGCAGGCTTCAAAGGAAAGACTTTGTGGGACACGAGCCGTCCTGACGGGATGCCTCGCAAGTGCACTGACAACGCTCGATTGAAAGAACTGGGATTTGAACCCCGCATTTCGCTGAATGACGGGATCGCCAGAACGATTCAAGAATACCGGCAAACACTGAACAATGACTCTTACACGGCGAACGCAGCATGACTCCAGAATCCCTGCAAGCCTTTGAGTTGTGGATGGATGACCATCTCGAGCCTGCCTCCTGTGAGTTCGGTCGATATTGGTATCCGTTGACCGTGCCAACCTTTGGTCGCGATGAAATTGCAGCGGCCATGAATTGTTTGGTCAATTATCGAACTTCGATGGGGGCCCTCACTCGCGAATTTGAAACGCAGTTTGCGCAGTACCTTGGTTGTCACGATGCCGTGATGGTGAACAGCGGGTCATCGGCGGATCTGTTGCTGGCTTATAACTTGGTCAATCCCTCCAGCCCACGTTTGTCGGCGGGCGATGAGGTCTTGGTTCCCGCCGTGACGTGGCCTACTCAAATTTGGTCGCCCTTGATGGCAGGACTGAAGGTCACACTAGTGGATGTTGACCCCGAGACATTGAATGTTGATTTCGATGACATGCGGCGACGTCTCACTCCGAACTCCAAGTGCGTTTTTGCGGTTCATTTGATGGGCAATCCCATCGACATGACGAAGATGCAGCAATTCTGCGAAGAGCATGAGTTGATTCTGATTGAAGATTGCTGCGAATCGCTTGGGGCCAAGTATGACGACCGGCACATCGGAAATTTCGGATTGGGAGGAAGCTTTAGTTTCTTCTTTTCCCATCACATGACCACGATGGAGGGTGGCATGGTGACTTGCCACACCGAAGAGGACGCGGACGCGCTTCGTGTCTTGCGGGCCCACGGTTGGTCGCGTGGGTTGAACAAGCCTGCCGCGAGTGTTCCATCGAGTCGTCCCGCGGCCCAACCCAATGCGGTGGATGAGCGTTATCGTTTCGTTAACTGGGGATTCAACCTGCGGCCCACTGAATTGCAGGCGGCATTCGGTTTGTAACAGCTCAAGAAGTTGGACGGGATGAATGACCGTCGTCGTGAGTTGGCGGGACGGTTTGCGACATACGCTGACAGTCAGGATTGGTTTGAATGTTTCCAGACCCCTGCACGCGGACAAGCCAGCCCGTTTGCCTTGCCAATGTTGCTGAAGGGCGACGCGGTTGGTTCACGAAGTGAACTGTTGGCATACTTGGAAAAATCGGGTGTGGAGACGCGTCCGGTCGTAACGGGAAACTTCGCGCGTCATCCTGCCGCCCGGTTGCTCGGGGATGTCAATCCAACGGACTATCCCGGTGCCGAATGGATTCATGAGCAAGGTTTCTATCTGGGGCTCAGCCCCATGATGGATGATCTCAAACTCGAGCGATTGATTCGCACGCTCGATGAAGCGTATACCGCGGTGGTTCGACCGACTCAGATTCGCAAGGTGGCTTGATCGATGATCGTGACACGTTTGATTGGCGGGCTTGGCAATCAGTTGTTTCAGTATGCGTTTGGTCATTCTTTGGCTCGACGCACGTATCAAACATTGTTGATTGATGACTCCGCCTTCAAGGAGTATCGCCTGCATCCATTGGCGATCGATCATTTCTGCATTTCCGCTTCGCGATTGTCGGATGCCGATCGCTCACGGGTACCGGGAAAGTTTCTTCGAACTCCTGTGGGACGGGCCTTGGACCAATTCGGTCGACGGGTTGTTCCGGGCTATGTTGGAGCGCTTCCAGTTCGACGAGAAAAGCCGTTTGGGTTCCAGGAGGATTTGTTGAAGCCAGAACGGGATCTCTACCTGGATGGTTACTGGCAGAGTGAAAAGTTCTTTCCTGGTTTGCGAGAGAGCCTGCGAGAGGAGTTCCGGCTTCGGGAATTGCCGTCTGAAACGACGCAGCGGTTGGCAGAGCAGATGAAAACGGAAAACAGTGTCGCGATACATGTTCGTCGAGGCGACTACGTGACGTCCGCCAAAGCGAAGCAGATCTACCGAACGTTGGAAGCGGATTATTATCGTAGCTGCTTGTTGGATTTGGCGGCTCGTGAAGTCGATTTGAAGCTCTACTTGTTTTCGAATGACGTGCCGTGGTGCGAAGCCAATTTGGACGTGGGCCTCTCGTTCACTCCTGTGCAGCACACCGATGGGCAAACCGCGCATGAGGATCTGCACTTGATCGCTCAGTGCCGTCATGCGGTGATCGCCAACAGCACCTTCAGTTGGTGGGGAGCGTATCTCGCACAGCCACACGAATCACGGCGGGTTTATTACCCAGAACCCTGGTTCCATCCCGGGACGCTGGATGGATCGGCGATGGGATGTGAAGATTGGATTTCGGAAGCGAGCCTCACGGAATCATCCTCGTCAGGGATTGTCCGTCGGGCTGCTTGAACGGACGAGCATTTTGGCTCTGTCCCTCCGCGTTTTGGTTCGCAGTTCAAGCCTCGGCTTTCATTGAAAGCCCCTGGCTTTTTCTGAATTCAACGGGCGGCTACAACAGCAGCCACGACTCGTTCCCTCTAGAGAAACAGACATGATTGGTCAAATGATCGCCGATTCAGCTCGGCTTTGCGTCGGCTACGCAGACCGGATGATGGAAGGGGTGACCCCCGACCAGTTCGCTCGGTTCGCCACTGTGGGCGGGCAGACAATCGAATCGAATCACCCTGCGTTTATCCTCGGGCACCTGAGTTTGTACCCATCGCGAGTTGTCAGTGATTTGGGAGGCGACGTGACCGCGATCGCTCCGACTGAAAAGTATGAAGCACTGTTTTCACCACAAGCAACGTGTTTAGACGATCCCGAAGGCAAACTGTACCCGTCGATGGAGGAGATCGTTTCGAAGTTCTCCAACGCGCATGCTGCCGCGATTGACGCCCTGCTGGGAGCCGATGATTCGGCGTTTGCTCCCGAGAACCCGAATGAACGAATGAGAAGCAAGTTCGGGTCGATTGGCGCGATGCATGGCTTTTATCTGGGCGGCCACATGATGATTCACATGGGCCAGTTCAGTGCGTGGCGGCGAGCGATGGGGCTCGGGCCAGCCTGAGTTTGTCTTGCCGACAGATGATTTGGAACAAAAAAAGGGCTCGGTGAGAAATCACCGAGCCCTTTTTCATTTGCATTCTCAGAGGTCGCTTAAGTCAGCGGACGGACGTCCCAGATGTCGTCGGCGTATTGCTGGATCGTTCGGTCACTGCTGAACCAACCGCTGCCTGCCGTGTTCAGGATGCTCATTTGATTCCAGTGATCAACATCTTGGTACGCCTTGCCGACCTCGGCTTGGGAGTCGATGTAGGCACGAAGGTCAGCGATCGTGACCCAAGGATCTTGTGGGCTTCGCAAGCCGCTGGTCAGCAGATCGAACAACCCAGGGTTGTCTGGGTTGAAGTGGCCGCTTTCCAAGAGGTTCATCACTCGCGCGATGTCTTCATCCGCGGCGATGATGTCGTTGGGGCGATAGTCCTTTTTCAGTTCGGTCACTTCGGCAGCGTTCAACCCAAACAGGAAGAAGTTCTCGGCACCCGCGTTTTCGCGAATTTCGATGTTGGCACCGTCCAGGGTTCCGATCGTCAATGCACCGTTCATCATGAATTTCATGTTGCCGGTTCCGGAGGCCTCTTTCCCGGCGGTCGAAATTTGCTCGGACAACTCGGTTGCGGGGCAGATCACTTCCATGGAAGAGACGCGGTAGTTCGGGAAGAACACCACTTTCAACAGGTCGTTGGCGGCGGGGTGATTGTTGACCTTTTTCGCAACGTCGTTGATTAGCTTGACGATCAATTTCGCGACGTGGTAACCGGGGGCGGCTTTGCCACCGATCAACACACAGCGTGGAACCATGCCGGCGGTTTCGCCACGCAGGATGCGATCGTAGAGGTGCACGATGTGCAGGACGTTGAGCAATTGACGTTTGTACTCGTGAATTCGTTTGACTTGCACGTCAAACAGGAAGGAGGTGTCAAAGCGAACGCCCGTTTCTGCGACGACCAGATCGGACAAGCGAGCTTTGTTTTGTTGCTTGACTTCGATCCACTTCTTGCGGAAATCGGCATCGGTCGCATGCGGCGCCAAGTCTTTGATCTTGGTCAGATCTTTTTGCCAACCTTCGCCAATGGTTTCGTTGAGCAGATCTCGCAACCCTGGGTTGCAGTGCGACAACCATCGACGCTGAGTCACGCCGTTGGTTTTGTTGTTGAACTTGCGAGGCCACAACGTGTTGAAGTGCTTGAATAGCCCAGACTCCAGCAACTGCGTGTGCAGTCCAGCAACACCGTTGACGGAGAAGCTGCCGACGATGGCGAGGTATGCCATGCGGATATGCGGGTTGTCGCCTTCTTCGATCAGCGACATTTCGCGACGCATTTCAACGTCGCCCGGCCATTGCTGATCGACCAGTTTCAGGAAGCGAGCGTTGATTTCGTAGATGATGTCGAGCAAACGCGGCAACAAACGACTGAACAGACCCACCGACCATCGTTCCAAGGCTTCGGGGAGCAACGTGTGGTTGGTGTACGCCATGCAGCGTGTGACCACATCCCAGGCGTCGTCCCATTCCAGGCCATGCTCGTCCATCAGCAACCGCATCAGTTCAGGAACAGCGCAGGCGGGGTGCGTGTCATTGAGCTGGAAGCAGTTTTTTCGTCCAAAGTCACTGAAGTCTTCCCCGTGCTGTTCGACCCAGCGAGCGATCACGTCTTGGAGTGATGCCGAAACAAGGAAGTACTGTTGTTTCAGACGCAGTTCCTTGCCGTTTTCGCTGGCATCGTTGGGGTACAACACCATCGAGATTTGTTCGGCGTCGTTCTTGGCCGCCACGGCTTCGGGGTACGAGCCCGCGTTGAATTCGCTGAGGTTGAAAACGTCGGTGGTCGACGCTTTCCACAGACGCAGCGTGTTGACCGTATCGTTGCGGTAGCCGGGAACTGGCATGTCAAACGGTACGGCAAGAACGTCGTGGGAATCGACCAAGCGGGGACGCAGCGTTCCGTGCTCGTCGTAGTAGTTCTCAGTGCGGCCGTAGAAGCGAACGCGGCGGGTGTCTTCGGGGCGTTTGATTTCCCACGGGTTGCCGTCTCGCAACCAACGGTCGGGATCTTCAACTTGGCGGCCATCTTCGATGTGCTGATGGAACATGCCGTATTCGTAGCGGATGCCATAGCCGACCACGGGCAGTTGCAGGTTCGCACAACTGTCGAGGAAGCAGGCGGCCAATCGACCGAGGCCACCATTGCCCAATCCAGCATCGAGCTCTTTGTCCGCGACTTCTTCCATCTCGACGCTGTAAGCTCGGAGGGCCTTGCGAACGTCGTCGTCCAAGTCGAGGTTTTCAACCGCGTTGGTCAGTGATCGGCCGATCAAGAATTCCAGCGACAGGTAATAAACCTTGCGGTCTTCGCTCAGACAGGTTTTTTTCCACGTTTCCAACCAGATTGGCACCAAACGATCTCGGACGGTGATCGCCAATGCCTGGTACAGGTATTCGCTGTTTTGTTTGTCAGTTGAGTCGCCAGTGAAATCGTGTCCTAGCGTGATTGTTAAGTGACGCGCTAGTTCCGAAGAAAGCTCAAGGCAAGGAAACGAGGTGTCGGTCGGAGAAGCATTCGGCGGAGCGGAAAGCGTGTTTGACATCGATTTTCAACGTTTCAAGGATGAGACTAGAAGCCGGGAGTATATCGGTGCGATAACGGTGAGCCAATCTTGATCGGCACCCCATGCGCTTCACTTGAGTGCCCCCTCTGGGATGTTGCGGCAAGGGGGAATAGGAAGGATGGGAGGTTTGCGGCTGTGTAGAGGGGCGGATCGCTCCCCTGTTTTCTCTCTATGTCTCCCCGGTGAGCGTCTCGGTCGAAGGCTTCTAAGAACCCACCGGCTCGCGGGAGTCCCAAAAGTTTTTTCCTTTTTAAAAATCCAAACGGAATTTTGCCCGGGAATTCACTGGTCACTTGGGGGCGTGGCGTTTGACTTCACCCGTGTGCTGGGAGGCTGGATCTATTGCACTTGAAAACCGCACGAACTCGTCGGAGCTGTGGGCGCTTCCGGCGCGGGCGTTGGGTTACGACTTGCGGCGACGGATATGCGGCAGACGCCGTCCTTGGGTTTGGGCGGTGGTGAGTTGCGTTTGCAAGTCGTCCAGTGTCAGTGGGCTGACCGGGATTGTCATCAATTCCTGAGGGTCAATTTCGCTGATCAGATTGCGTTTGCCAATCTTTTCCACTTCATCTTCCAGGGCACTCAGCCACGGTGGAAGATCCAGGCCCACGCCGACGGGCGTCCGGGAGAGTTCGTTGGCTTCGGCTTCGAGTTGTTCAAACGCGGCGCTGAAGCGGTTGGCTTCGGCGTCGCTCATTGCCGGTTCGACCAAGGCTCGCATCCGGTCGATGGTCATTGGTTGAACAAATCGTTCTTCGATGCGGTCGGCGATGGTGGGCATTCGCATCGAGTGCCGGCGTTGCAGCTCGCGAAGTTTTTGCACGTACAGTTCGGCTTCGGCGGCGATGCGTTCGTTCAGGCTTTCTCGCCAACCCAGCGATGCTTGGTCGAGTCCCATTCGAACGAGGACTTCGTGAGTCCACATGATCGGTTTCAAGTTCCAGGCGACGCGTTCGTATCGTGTGCGAAGGCGCAAGAAGTCAAGGAACGTGTAGATCAGTTCCCCACGATCGCTTTGGGTCGTGGTGCTGTTGTAGTCCTGGTACTCGGCGTGATGATCGAGCAACGATTCGAAGACCAGCGTGATCCATCGCGAGGCTTCGTTGATTTTGATCTTGCCGATCTCGAGATCGCGAAAGAGTTGCGTGTCTTCCAGCAGATCGTCTCCGTCGGTCATGGCTCGTTCCAGCCATGACGAGACGTCTTGGTGTAGCACCGCGCGAACGTTGCTCAGTTGCAAGAACCCTTGAGTGAAGATCGGGTCGCCGTAGAGCTTGATGAACTCAACCAAGCGTTCCCATTTGGCGGGATCGCTGACGGCTTCAAGTGGCGACAGTCGAAGCGTTTGGCTGTGGGCCAGCCAACTGCCCAGCATCGTTTCGGTCAATCGTTCCAGCAGTGGGATCAACCGATCGGCAATCGCATCTTGATCGGTGACGCTGAGTTCGCGGGTGGTGGAAAGAGCTTCGGTTGGGGCAGGGCAGGGTGGTTCGCCGGCGGTTGCGTGCAGCACGGCTTCGGCGATGGAGCTGACCAGCGACCGGTACCCGGCTCGATACAAACCGTCGAATTCCGTCACGGCTCCCACGCCGATGGGATGCCGTTGTTCCATTTGCCGAGCGGTTTCGATCAGGCGGCAGGTTTCAGCAAACAGTCCGCGACGTGGCAACCAGTGCAGGAGGTGCCGGAGCACGCGTTCACGAAGCCGGGTGACGTAGATTTTGACCGGGTCACCGCCGCGAGACAGCGGGATGTACAGCAGGCTGCGGTTGAGGATGGCTTCGATGAACACAGGGAAACGTTCGCGTGCTCGTTCGGAATCGCCCGCAATCAGGGCCGAGAACAGCTCGATGGCACCCGCGTCATCTTCCGCAAAGTCTTCCCCGACGTCCTCGGGCAGTTTGCCTTGCAGAGCACCGAGGGCACTGGCGATCAAACGCCTCGCATCGGCCATTTCGACCGCGGTGGTGATGACCCGTTCCATGAGACTGTCGCGGAGAACTCGGCGGCGATCGTAGATCCGCATCGAGTCTTTGTCGGTGCCAGCCGGTTTGATTTTGTACGCGCGAACGTCGCTGAGCAGTTCGAGCAGGCCGATGCGGTTGGCGACGGCGCGGCGAGCCCATGCCGACAACGCTTCAATCTGTTGTTGACGACGGGCCGGGTCGGCGGAGTCCGCTGGGTTGGCCGGATCGTTTGGTTCTGTCGCGGAGTGAATTTCGGTCAGAGCAACGTCGGCTCCGACGGCCCACATGCGAGCGAGCGACTGCAAGAAGTCGAGGCGGCTGGCCAGACGTTTCACTTCGGCTTCGAGTTCATCGACACTGCTGCTGTCGCTGCTGGTGTCAAAGATGGAACCTTCGTTGCCATCGTCGGTGGTGTCGCGATAGCTGAAGTTTTCGTATGCCGCATCGAATAGACCGGCCTCTTCATCGTCTTCGGTTTGGTCCGCTGGGTCGCCGTTGGCGTTGGCCAGTTCTTGTTCCCAGTTGTCACGAGGTCGATCGCGAGGTTCATCGTCACCGGCCTCGAAGCACGGTGCGGACCAGAACGATTCTGCGTTGGCTTCGAGGTAGTCGAAGAACTTGTTGACTCGCGGCCACAACTCGTGCGGCGTCTCCCGCATGTGATCGCGAAGTTGCAGCAACCAGCGTTCGGCCAATCGCGGCAGCGAGTTGGCGCCGCTGCGAAGACCGACCCGGTCGGCCTGGCACAGCCAGTGAATCAACAGAGCTTGAGCGGGAATGAAATCCTTGCGTTCCAACAGCGCCGAGATCACCAGCATGTAGGCTCGCGGTGAATCGAACAGGTCTGCGTGAGGAGCCCAGAACGCGATGTCGCCACGTTGAGCGCCCCCGCGGTGCCACAACCGCAGGGCTTGTGCGACCAAGCGAGCGGATTCGTAGGATTCCCATGGGTCGGTTGCATCGACGGACTCCACGGTGTGTGCCGCGAAAGTTCGCCACCACTGGGCGACTTCGCGGTACTGGCGGTCCATCCGTTCGTATGCGGCTTCGTCGTCGCGAGCGGCCGCTTCGCTCCATACCCGCGCGATGTAGCCGAAGAGGTTCTCGATGATGTACAGCAACTCATCGAGTCGGCTGTCGTGAATCGAGTTTTCGATTCCGGGATAGAGGCTGAAGTTGCCAGTGAATCCGAGGATGTCCCAAGGATCCATCAGGGCACCGCATTCGATGGCGCGGCGGATCAGATCGAATGTTTGTTCGGGGACTTCGACGGCATCGGGGAAGCGATCCGTGCGGAGGGCTCGCAGTCCCAGCGTCATCCCACAATCAATGCGGCACATCAATCGAGCGGAAGTGGCCGGAACCACGTCGGCTTGTTTGGTCGCGGAATCGGGGTAACCCAAGCGGGCGTAGATTCGTGCCAGTTGAACGTGTTGCAGTTGGATGGCGCGGCGGCGCGCGAGAGCCGCATTCAAGTTCTGGCGAGCAGCACCAAACGCCTGGTGACGCGTTTTGACTTCGTCGAGCAGGCGTTGTCCGTGCGTGCCACCTATTCGCGAAATCCGCCAGTTGTAAAACTCGTCGCGAAAATTCGCGATGGGCACCATCAGCGATCGCAGCGTCACGTCGCTGCTGTAGCAACCCGGTCCCCAACCTGAAATCCCGGACGCCATCAGCATGGTTCCGGCCAGCACCGAGGCGGCTTCTTCGAGCAGTTCGTCTCGCGGCAGTTCGGGAGTTTCATCAACTCGTGCGAGCAATGAATCCAACGTCACGCTACGCAGGATGAAACGGTCGTAACGTCCGTCGGAATCGATCGAGTGCTCGTCCCATCCGCCAAAGTGATAGTTCGGCCGACGATTGACTGGATGGTCAAAGTCGTAAGCTCGCGGGTCCAGGCACAATTCGCGGAGTTGCTGCGGGTCCATCGCGGCCGCTCGCAGGATTTCCTCGGGGGCTTCTTCAATTGCTCGCACCGCTCGTTCGATCAATTCGTGATAAGGGCCGGCGGTGATGCCAGCCCCCTGGATCATTTGCGGGATCGGTCGAACGAATTCGTGGGCGTAGGGTTGGCAGGCACGATTTTCCAGCACCGCGACAGGGCGGTAGCCGACGTAGTCGTTCAGGGTGCTGATGATTTGACGGAGGCGGTCTGTTTCATCGTCCACGTTGCCAATGGTTTCGTGTTCACCGATCTGTTGCACCATGACTTCGGCACAACGTCCCAGGAAGAAACCGTTGAAAATCAATTCGGGCGGTTGGTGAAACAGCAGGTCGCGATGGAAATCCAAGTAGGCCGGCAGCAGTCCGGACCAGAGCAGGTTGATCAACCCCAGAGCTCGATCGACGTTGGAGAACGCGGGAGAGTCGGCTTTCAGTGACTGGGTGGTTTCTTCCAGCCAGTCTCGCATGATCAAGAAGGGCGGTGGTCCGTTGAGAACGTCTCCGCCGGAAGCTTCGTCATGAACTTGGTTCCAGGCCAAGAATACTGCGGTGGGAGCAGGCCCGGACGAGAAATTCAGGTAACCGACGAGGGCCTGGAGTGCTTTTTGAACATCCTGCGACGGTGGCGGCCAGGCTGCGGCGGCCAATTGATGGTCGGGCAGATTGCCGTTTGGTTCGCGGGACGGTGAGGCAGGCATCAAGGGAACCGAAGAAAGTTGGAAGGCGGGATGCTTGGCGGGGCAACGTCATTGTGAAGGACGTGCTTGTTCTGTCGAGGGCACGGGAAAACGCGTGGTTTTCCCGGCCACTCTCAAGACGGCATTCAGCTCTTCTTTTTAGCCTTCTTGACTGATTTCTTCGTCGATTTTTTGACCGACTTTTTCGCGGCCTTCTTGACTGATTTTTTGGCAGCCTTTTTAACGGATTTCTTGGCCGATTTTTTCACAGCGGCTTTGGCTTTGACTGCCTTTTTGACGCTCTTTTTCGCCGCTTTCTTCACGGACTTTTTGGTGGTCTTTTTCTTTGACTGAGCGGGTTGAGTCTTCGCTTTCTTGGAGGCTTTTTTGGTTGCCTTCTTCGTCGCCTTCTTGGCGGTTTTTTTCGCGGCGGAGGTTCCGCCACCGAAAGCGGCTTCAAAGCCCTCGGCGTACTTTTCGTTGGTGCCTGTGCGCAGAATCGTCATGAATTTGAAAAGGTGGAAAGGAAACAGATGGGTGAATGAATGGTGGGCCTCCGCGGCGGTGGCGGAGGCAGCGATCGCGGGGCTGGATCAGCCTGCGTGAATGCTTTTGTAACGGGACTTTGGTGAATCATCGTCGGCGTCTTCGCCCATGCGTTCACGACGATTGCGTTCGTAGGTGTCGAAGTTGCCTTCGCACCAAACCACTTTCCCGTTGCCTTCGAATGCAAGGATATGGGTTGCAAGCCGATCGAGGAACCAGCGGTCGTGCGACGTCACAACAACGCAGCCCGCAAAGTTCGCGATCGCTTCTTCCAGTGCTCGCAGTGTGTCGACGTCGAGGTCATTCGTTGGTTCGTCCAGCAGCAAGACATTGCAGCCTTTACGAAGCA
>NZ_JBICHO010000426.1:0-13915 GCF_043100905.1 Rhodopirellula sp. JB055
CACCTTCCGCCACGCGTGCGGTTGCCGCCACACCATCGATGGACAATGAGGACGGCAATTTGAACTCGGCCACGCGGGAGTTTCAGATCCAGCACATCGAGCGTTTGATCGCTTCGTGCGGTGGGAACATGACGGAAGCGGCCGGCAAGCTGGGGCTGCATCGATCCAACCTGTATCGCAAGATGCGTCAACTCGGGATGCCAACGTCCGGATCGTGAGCGTGAACGAGCTGGATCGGTGATGGGCCGGATCAATGATGGCCCGGATCAATGATGGGCCCGATCGGTGATGGAAGAGACGACGTCGAGCCATTGTCCCAATTGTTCTTGGTTGCGAGTGGATGGCGGAGTGTTTCGAGACACTCATTCCGCGACGACTCGGGGGAACAATTGGGGCAATGGCTCGATCGAGTCTGGGCTGACTCAACCACGGTTCACGCACTATCTTGGGAGGCATGAACACTCCCAAACAATCTTTTCACGCGTCTGAATTCGGTGAGCTCGCGTGCACCGTGGTCGATGGCTCGGACCAGCCTTGGTTGCCCGTCATTCTGTGTCACGGCTATGGAGCCCCCGGCGATGACTTGGTCGGTTTGACCGATTACCTGATCAGCAAGCTAGGCGATGCCTCGAAAGCGGTGCGGTTCGTGTATCCCGTCGCACCAGGTGACTTGGCGGATCAAGGCATGCCAGGTGGTCGAGCTTGGTGGCCGCTGAACATGGCCTCGCTTCAGCAGCTTTTGCAGACGTCCCAGTTTGACCAATTGCACGACCAAACGCCTCCCGGAATCGATTCCGCGAGTGACCAGTTGGTGTCAACGGTTCAGGCGGTTTTAAGCAGCATGCCGGCCGATCCCCCGACTGGATCCAACGAGCAGCAGGCTGGCGCGGCCGAGTCATCACATCCGTATGTCTTGGGCGGGTTTTCGCAAGGGGCGATGGTGAGCATGAACGCCGCGTTGACCGGCGACATTCCTCCGCCGAATGTGTTGGTTCAGTTTTCCGGCACGTTGGTGTGTGGGCCGCAGTGGCGTGAGGCGGCTTCGAAATCAGGAGCCGGCCGATTGAAAGCGACACGAGTGCTGCAGTCACACGGAACGTTGGATCAAATCCTGCCGTTTTCGAGTGCCGCGACATTGGCGGACACCTTGCACGAAGAAGCCGAGGAGTGGGACTTCCGAGCGTTCCAGGGACCGCACACGATCGAGGCCGGTACACTGGATGCATTGGCCGAATGGATTCTTGAATTGACGGATCGCAAGTGACGTTTTTTAACGCAACGTTGATTCTGGGGACGCTGGCGGCGGTGGTGCCGATTGCACTGCACCTGTTGGCTCGCCGTGAGCCGCAACGCGTTGTGTTCCCCGGGGTTCAATTTCTGCGTCCCAAGCTGAGTTCACAACGCAGTCGGTTGCGAATCCGGCGTTGGTGGTTGCTGGCACTTCGAGTGTTAGCAGTCATCGCACTGGCGGTCGCGTTGGCTCGTCCGCATATCGATTCGGCCCTTTCGTCGACGTGGTGGACGGTCGGTTTGATGGGACTGACCGGGGTTGGTTTTTTGGTTCTGGCCAGCGTCGCGGTGGTGCGTGGAATGGGGCGGTCGTTGGCCATTGGCGTGGCGGTGGCTGGCTTGGTCGCGTTGCTCGCGTCGTTGTTTCTAGGTACACGAACGTGGGCGACGTCCGGTGAATTGTCCGCCGGCAATTCTCAACCGGTGGCGATCGCGTTGTTGATCGACAATGGGCCGTCGTCGATGCGTTTGCTGGCGAATTCAAACCGAACGAGCACCAGTCGGTTGGAACAGGCTGTCCGCGAAGCCGCAGCGGTGATCGAGCGTTTGCCTGAGGGAAGCCGTTTGGCTGTGCTGGACCGTTCCGCGACACCGATTGGGTTTGCTCTGGATGCCGCCTCGGCGCGATTGCGTTTGGCTCAGATGAAACCGCTGGCCAATCCATTGCCGGTGCAAGAACGCATGGACGCGGCGATTGAACTGTTGCGAAGTAGCGATTTGCCGGGCAAGCAATTGGTGGTGGTTTCGGATTGGAACGCGGCGTCGTGGAAGCCATCTGCGCAAACGCCCGCCATGCAACCGGATGACGTTGCGATCTCCATGTTGCAGGTCGATGCGAGTGAGAATGGAGATGCCGAGGCATTGGCGAAGTCTTCGATCAATCGGTTTCTGTCGATTCCGAAGTTGGTGGATGCGGCGCCGGCACCTGGTGTTTCGATTCCCATTTCGGTGTCGGTTGGGTTGGACTCCTCGGCGAGTGAGGATCCATCTTTCAACGTGACCGTGCAGTTGAGTTTGTACGAACGCGATCCCTCGTTGCCAGTGATTCGCGATGGTGAGTTGGTGTTGCCAAGGCTTCGCGGCGTGGACCGAGCTTCTGTGAGCGTTGGCAGTCGTTCTCAAGCGGATGTGGTGTTGACGTTGCCGCCCCTGAACTTAGGGACGCATCATGCGGTGATTGAGTTGGTGGGTGACGATGCGTTTGCTTGGGATGATCGACGTTTTCTGACGATCAATGTTCCGGTGCCACCGCGAGTCTTGTTGGTGGGCGAAGACGCTGATGAACGCAGGTTGCTGGGCAGTGCCCTGACGGCGCCCAAGGCACCCGACGATGATGGAGCGGGGTTCCGGGTTGCTGGGGTGGCTTACTCGGATTTGTCGGCGGTGGATTGGCAGTTGATCGATGCCGTGGCGATGATCGACCCTCCGATTCAAGTCGACGCCGCGTCCCAAGCGATCGTCTCGGGAGGCGGATTGAGCAAGGGTTCTGTCGATCAATTGATCGAATTGTCGCGTCGTGGTGGCGGCGTGGTGATGATGCTGGGGCCTTCCACGGAAGTCTTGGGCGTCGCGAAGACGGGTGCGCGGGAGTCGGTCGAGGATGCGATGGGGCGATTGCTTCCTCGGTTGGTGCGATCCTGGCGGGTGCCTTCGCCCGGCACGTTTTGGGAAGAGCGTTTGCCTTCGCATCCGATTCTGCGGCCACTGACGTTGTTGGACGATCAGCCGCCGTGGAGTGCATTTCCGGTGAATCGTTATTGGCAAACGGAGCCCAACGCGGAGGCCGGTTGGCAAACGCTGATTCAGTACGCGGGGACTCCGCATCCGGCTATCGTGGCACGCACAATCGAATCGGAAGAACCTCTTGGGAACTCGGGTCGCGTGGCGGTGTTGACCACGCCTCTGCCCGCTTTGACCGCGGCCACTCGATCATGGAATCAATTGTTTAGCGCCGCGGATGCTTGGCCTGCCTTTGTCACTTGGCGCGGGTTGATGCAGTGGGCAACAGGAGTTTCCGATCAAGCCACCACGGTGTTGGTCGGTGCGACCGCGGTGGTGCCAGAAAGTGACGCTGCGAACCAGACCAACGGTCGTGTGACGTCCGCGGAAGAAAACGCGGTTGGAACGGGTGAACCAAGCGTGCGTCTGTACCCGCCGATGGCGGAGACAAGTGAATTGGATGGCGAGCTCGCCATTCGCGAAGTCGATGTGGCCGAGCGTGGGGGCGTGTTCCCCGAGACGAACGAAGTTGGAACAACGTTCTTGCGGGGCCCGGATTACTGGGGCGGCTATTCAACGAACTTGGATCCGGTTTGGTCGCAAGACGAACGGGTGACGGAGTCCGAGATGGACCAGCGATTCGGGGCCGAGCAGTGGATGCCATCGGATTCGGGGGAGCGTTTGTCAATCCAAGGCCGTGTGGGCGGTTCGCCTCCGGTGTCGCTGCATGGTCCGATGATGTTGTTGGCCGTGGTGGTGTTTCTTGCCGAGCAGTTGCTGAGCAATCGCTTCTATCGCACATCGGGAGCGGCTGCGTGAGTTGGAGTTTGGACCCGATTTATGATTCGCTGCCCATCGCGTTGCTGTTGGTGGGTTTGATCGTGACCATGTTGTTCACGATCCTGCCTCCAGGAGTGAGCGGGCGTCGTCGGCAGAGTTTGTTGTTGCTGCGAGGTTTGGCATCGGTTGCTTTGGCATTGGTGTTGCTTCGGCCGGCGCTTGTTCGATCGGACAATCGTCCCGCGGCAGCGACTTTGGCCATTGCGATGGATACATCTGCCAGCATGGGTTTGCCATCCGATGGATCGGAGAATCGGTGGGCGCAGCAGCGAAGAACGCTCGAGCGTTTGGCTGCCGGATTGTCAGGTTCCGATCAAGCCTTGCAGGTCGTTGTGATGGGGTTTGATGCTTCGGCGAACGTCATCGGCGAGAGTGGCACGAGTGAGTTCGAAACGCTGGTGAGCCGTGTTGATGAGGTTCAGCACGCTGGGAAGGCGACCGATTTGTCATCGCCGTTGCTGATGGCCATGAATCGAGGCCGAAACAGCCCGTTGACCGGAGTCGCGGTTTTCAGCGACGGAACACAAATCACCCATCGAACGGAAAGTGGCGACTCGGAGCAATCCGATCCACGTCGCGAGGCTCGCTTGGTGGGCGCGATGGGCGTTCCGATTTGGACCATTCCCTTGGGGCCTCCCGCCGAGGCATCGCGCCAGATCGATTTGGCAATTGAGTCGTTGCCCGAAACATTTCGGATGTTCACAGGCAATGAATCCAGCGTGTCGTTTGATGTTCGTACACGAGGCATCGTGCAGTCGCCTGCAAAAGTTTCGTTGCAGTGGATTGATTCCGCAGGTCAAACCGCGATCGCGGCGACTCGCACGGTCACGCCCGAGTCGATGGAGCAAACCATTGCGATGGATGTGCCGGTGTTGGCTCCTCAACCAGGCCAATATCGATTGGTGGCCAGTGTCGAGACTCGATCGGGCGAGACGATCACGGACAACAATTCGCAGGTCGCGTTTGTCGATGTGCGAGAAGGTGGCGGACGTGTGTTGTATGTCGAAGGGACGCCACGATTGGAACAAAAAGATCTTCGCTGGGCGCTGGGGCGATTCCTCGATTTGGAACTGACGTATCGATGGATCCCGCGTGACACCATCGGTTCCTGGCCGATCGATTTGGCGGATGACTTCAGCCGAGGTCGTTACGACGTGGTGATTTTGGGCGATTTGCACGCGGCTGCACTGGGGGATGATCAGTTGCAAGAACTGGCCGACTCGGTTGGCGAGGGTACCGCGTTGATCATGCTGGGTGGTGAGCACACTTATTCACGGGGCGGCTACGCGACCACTCCGCTGGCAAATGTCTTGCCGGTGCAATTGGATGATCGAAAACGCCAACCGCCTGGACCTCTGAACACGGCGTCTCAGGTTCCCAGTGAAGCGGGCCCGATGCGGCAACCGGTGAGTTTGCAACCTGCCACACCGCACCCGATCACGACGATCCAAGCGAGCAATCAAGCCGGGCCGATCGGTTGGTCGGACTTGCCGCCGATGCCGGGAGCGAATCGTTGGCCTTCGGTTCGAGTGGCGCCGGGCGTCCAGGTATTGTTGGCGACACCACGTGACGAACCGATGATGGTCGTGGGGGAATATGGGCGTGGGCGTGTGGCGACACTGGCGTTTGATTCGACTTGGACCTGGCGACGAGCGGGGCTGGGTGATTTTCATCGACGGTTTTGGCGGCAGTTGATTTTGTGGTCGCTGGCTCGGGAGGATACCTCGCAACAAACCATTCAGTTGGAATTGTCGCCGCGCCGGTTTGTGGCCACGGAAACCCCTTCGTTCACTGCGACGATGCGAGGCGATCTGTCTTCGTTGCCCGCCGCGGGATCACTGCAAGCGGAAGTGATTTTGGATTCGGGGGAATCGATCGTGGTGCCGATGTCGAGCACCACGTCGACGAACGAATCTTCGATTTCGCTCACCGGGCAGTTGCCGACGATGCCAGCCGGTTTTCACCGTCTGCGTGTGTCCACGGGTGGACAAGTGGCTTCGCCCGAATCGGGGGACGCGGTCGAGCCGGCGGAAGTCGCATTTCAGGTGCTCGACGACACGCGAGAATTGACGGCGACGGCGACCGATCATTCCTTGTTGCGTCAGATTGCTTCGGCGACTTCGGGATCGGGCGGGCGAGTTTTTCAGCCCGAACAGATCGACGATTTGGTCGAATTGATTCAATCACGTCGGACGGAGTCCACCCGAACGGTGATCGAAAAGTTCCGATTGGGTGACGGACCGGTGAGTGGTTGGCTCATTTTCCTATTGTTTGCCGGGGCATTGTCGGTCGAGTGGTTCCTGCGCCGTCAATGGGGTTTGGCATGAGCGACGGATGCGTTCAACTGATGGTCCTCCCCCACCTGATCTCCCACCTCGATTGCCGCCCTTTTTTTGGACACCCGCATGCAACCGTTTGATCTTCATCCACGAACGCGAATCGTGTTTGGGCCGAACGTTTCGAATCAGATCAATGAACTGGCACGTTCGCTCGGCGGGGTGCTGAGTTCCGGGCGTCCTCGAGTCTTGGTCGTTTGCGATCCAGGAATCGTGGACGCGGGGCATTTCGATCGCATCACCGGTTTGCTGCGTGACAACAACTGGGAAGTCCACGCGTTTCATGAATTCGCTGAGAACCCAACTTCGGCGATGGTGGACGCGGGGGTGAGCGTTGCAGCGGACTTTCAGCCGGATCTGCTGATTGGGCTTGGCGGCGGCAGCAGCATGGACTGCGCCAAAGGGATTAACTTTGTGTACAGTTGCGGTGGTCGCATTCACGACTACCACGGTGTCGGCAAAGCGACGTCAGAGATGCTGCCGATGATTGCCATTCCGACGACAGCGGGGACCGGTAGCGAAACTCAAAGCTTTGCGTTGATCAGCGATGCGGAAACGCACGTGAAGATGGCGTGCGGTGATCCCAAGGCAGCATGCCGAATCGCGTTGTTGGATCCAACGTTCACGTTGACCCAGCCCCGCGGAGTGACGGCGCTGACCGGCATCGATGCGATCTCGCATGCGGTTGAAACCTACGTCAGTAAGAAACGCAACGTGATGTCGACGACCTACAGTCGGCGTGCATTCGGATTGTTGGGCCGATCATTCGTCCGAGTGTTGCAGGTGCCCGATGACTTGGAAGCTCGCGCGGACATGCAGCTCGGTGCGTGTTTGGCTGGGATGGCGATCGAAACATCAATGTTGGGCGCGGCGCACGCCACGGCCAATCCTTTGACTGCTCGGCATGACATCGTGCACGGTCAAGCGGTGGGTCTGATGTTGCCCGCGGTGGTTCGGTTCAACGGGACCGTTCACGCGGATTGGTACGCTGAGTTGCTGCGTGAACTCGAGCCCGATGCGGCCGTGCCCGAAGCACCGGTGCGATTGGCTGAATTGATCGAAGAGTGGATGCGAGAAGCGGATCTCGCGACGACGCTCGATGATCTGTCCATTCCAACATCGGACATTGGATTGTTCGTCGAAGATGCGTTGAAGCAGTGGACGGGAACGTTCAACCCCATCGAGCTCGACGAAGACTCCACGAGAGCGCTGTATCGCGAAGTGGTTTGAGCGGTGCTTGATCGACGAAAGGCATCAAATGGTTTGATCGCTTTCGCGGTGTTGCAAAATGAGGATCCGCTCTGCTCTGGACGCCTCGCTTTTTTCCAAAGCAACGGCGGGGGAGCCCCGTGATAAACAGGCCGACGACGGACTTTGTCACCACAGATGGCAACGTGATCCTAGTCCTGATGGGAACGGGACGTCTCGGTCAATCATTCCGCGTTCCACCACCAGCGATCGCTGGGGCGGGCGTCGACGAGTTCGCCGTAGTTGGCCAAGCTTGGACGCGGCAGCGTTTGACTTGGGAGCAAGTCCGACGGTGCGACGCGGACTCCGCCACTCGCCAGGATCAGTTGGTGCATTTTGTTTCGGTGGCGATATCGATGCAGGACTGCGATCGAGTCCACTTGGGTCGGCGTTGCCAATTGGGTGGACCTTCGGGAGGCGAAGTGCAACAGCGCTCGTTGCAACGTCGCGTGGTCGTTTTGAGGTGACACTGTTGTCGAGTTGGCTTGGCTGTTCTGCACCCACAATTGCCCCAAGGCGGTGGCTTGGTAAACCGACTCGAGTGCTCCGTAGAGCGGGTAACGTGACCGGATCGTCGACCACTGTTGGTTGAAGTGTTTGACGAACGCTTCCGTTGATGGATCCAAAACAACGTTGCCACGCTGGCCATTCAGCAACGCCAGTTCATTCTCGCCGCTGAGTCGCAAGGGCGTGCCGGTCAATTGCCAGAGGTTGGCGGAGTCGGCTCGTTCGTGCTGGACTTCCAAGGCTTGTCCGGTGAACCAAAGTCGAAGCAACAGATCGGCGGGCGGTGCGTTACCCGCGGTGGCTTGGATCGTTTGCAAGTAGTTGCGAACTCCCTCGGGCATGTCTTGGTCACCGAGGGCCAGTCGTTTCATGTGTCGATCCGCTTCGATGAGGAGCCAAGCAATCTCGTGGTCTGCCGAGGTGCCAAAGACGTGGATGTCTTGTCGCCCCAAGGCCTCGGCCAACGACTCCGCTGCCAGTCCCATTGGTACGTCGCCGGAAACGATCGATTGTCCGAGGGCAGTTGCTTTTTTCAGGCCGTCTCGTGTGGGATCGATTGTGCAACCAAACGGTTGTTGGTGAAGTGCTGCGGACAATCCAATGGCCAGCGAAGCCAGGTTCATGGGTGGAAGGCCTGTGCGACGGTCAACCTGCCAGCCGTCGACTTGCTCGAATCCGCCGACGGTGCCGGCCAAGACGATGTCGTCATCGGTCAACAGAACAAGCGAAACCTTGGACAATCCACCGGCATGTCCTAGTGCATCGTTGTTCGAGTTCCGTTCCGAGGAAGCGGACAGGGGCAGCTTCTCGGCAGCAAGTGCTTGCATCCATCTTCGAACCGACACACATCGGATCTTGGCCGGCGACGTCCAGTGTTCCGGGACCAATGTTGAAACGTCGTCGCGGGAGTTTGCCGCGTCCAACATCAATGCAGTTGCGTGCTTCTTCCATTCAACCGATTTTGATTCCGGTGCATTGTCGTTCTCGACTTCGCGAAGCAAGCCATCGGGGGCAACCACGATGCCAGCGGGATACGGAGCCATGGTTCCAACGCCACCGAGAGCTTCCCATGACTCCGGTTCGACCGTGGTTTGAATGAGCTGCATCAATTGGCTGAAGTCAGCCAGCGATTGACCACCGCCTGCGCCCGGGGGTGCATTGTTCCCTGCGGGAAGGGCGGCATCGGGGCCGAAGCCTCCGGGGACGAGTGGTCCACTGTTGTCTTGGGCCAGTGAGCCGGGGGAGCCAACGAAGGCGATCCAGGCGAGCAGCAAAACACTGGCGAGAAGTTTTTTCCAAGCGGACATCGTGACACCCCGAGAAGACGGCGAAGAGAAGGCGGTGCTTCTAGGGTAACGGTTGGCACGTCAGCAGGACAGCAAAACTTGGTGAGCTTTGCGGTCTCGGTGTGGCTGGTCGGGCGTCAGGGAGTCTTGCGGGAGTGGCTGGACGGCTCGCTTTGTTCCAAAGCATCGGTTGGGGGCCAGGTGATAACCTGGCCTACGAATACGACAGAAACGAAGCCTAGACGGACCAACTAGCCGATGGCTCCTCGGTCGCCGGTGGTGGCGAGGGTCAGGTCTGCAGCGTAGCAATCGACCAAGGTACCGAGGTTGGCGCTGCGGTCGATTTCTCGGAAGCTTCGCAGGGTGCGGTCAAGACGCCGGTGGGTGCCAGGATCGTATTCACCCGAGTTCGCATCGGCTCGCAATTGCCGGCGATAGTATTGAACGGCGATCGAGAACACATCGCGAAGAGCGGCACGTCGTTTGGGCACGTCTTTGCTGATTGAGTCGAGGTGCCCATTGATCAAACGAGCGATCGCGACGGGGTCGGGAACTGGAGCGGCGAGATGATTCCAAAGGGCTTCGCGAATTTGTTCGCCGCCGCCGCGAGCGAGTCGTGCGGCCACGTGCATGTCGCCGGCCGACAATTCAATCGCGGCGTCCAGGGCATCGTCGGAAATGGGCGGCAGAGGTTCGTCTTCGTGTTGCGATTGGTAGTGGTCGAGTTGTTTCCGAAGCAGGTTTCGGCCGGCTTCACCGACGGGGGTTTGGAAGCGAAGGATTTGGCAGCGCGAACGAATGGTGGGAAGTTGTCTTTGTTCGCTGCTGCCGATCAGGATGATCAGAGCGTTCGCGGGCGGTTCCTCGAGCGTTTTCAACAGGCAGTTGGCGCCTTCTTCGTTGAGGAAGTCCGCGTCGTGCAGGATCGCGATTTTGCGTTGAGCCTGCATGGGTCTCAGGTGCACGTCGTGGCAAAAGCCTTCTTGCAAACGCGCGTCGACGGGGCCGATCAGCAGTTCCAGCGGGATCAGCGTTTTGTCATCGGGTTTGCGGACTTGGATGAAATCCGGATGTGTGCCCACTCGGACTTGAACGCAGGAAGGGCATTCGCAGCAAGGCGCCATGTCACGCGCGGCACTGCGTTCGCAGAGCAGTGTTTGCGCCAACAGAATTGCGGCGGATGTCTTGCCGACGCCACTGGGGCCGACGAACAGCAGGCTTCCGCCCAAGCGTCCCTGTCGGATGGCTGCGCTCAGTCCAGCCACCAGGCTATCGTGGCCGATCAGTTCGCCCCACGAGTTCAGCGGCGGCGCATCGAGTGCGATCGCTCGCGTGGTTTTCGCGGCTTTGGGGGAAGACCCAGAGGCTTTCTTCGCGGCCACGAACTAGACGCCGCGTTTGATGTCAGACGAGTCACTGCTGTCGATCGCAGTGATTTTATCGACGCGTTGAGAATGGCGTCCGCATTCGAAGTCCGTGCGAAGCCACATCAGGACCAACTCATCGATGGGACGTTCCCCGATCAAGTCGCCAGGCAAGCACAGGACGTTGACATCGTTGTGTCGCCGCGACATTTCCACGATGACTTCGTCGTAGCAGGACGCTGCACGGACGCCATGAAATTTATTCGCGACGATCGCCATTCCGATCCCCGTGCCGCAGATCAGGATGCCCCGATCCAACTTTCCATCGCGAATCTGCTCGGCAACGCGGATGGCGAAGTCGGGGTAGTCGACGGGGTCGGTGGAATCGGTGCCTTCATCGCAGACTTCAAACCCTTCTCTCGCGAGGGTTTGAAGCAAACGTGCTTTGATGTGCACGCCGCGATGGTCGCTGGCTAGGCCTACTTTGAGTGTCATTCCTTACTCCGAACCTGCATGCTGCTGCCTCGGTTCGTCATCTGGACCATCGTCGGGGCCATCGGACGGGAAAAAATCGGGAGGCAGTTCACTGAGCCAACCTTCCAGTTCGCTTACGATCTGATCGGCACATTGTTCATACACTTCCACCGACATCCCGACCGGGTCGCTGACATCGCCTCCGTCTCGCCGAAGCGTGGAAACTCGATCGGCTCGGTCTGGCCAAGCCGCCACGATCGCGTCTCGGTGGCGACGGGTCATCGTCAGAACCAAATCCGCCATCGACATCAATGATTCTTCGAGCGGTTGGCTGGCGTGACCCGTCAGGTCCAAACCGCGTCGGCCCATGACTTCGACGGCTTGGGGAGCCGCTCCGCTGCCGTGTCCTGCAGCGACGCCAGCGGAAACCACGCGTGCGACATCTTCGCGACCAAATTTACGCCGCAAGGCTTCGCGCAGCAGCGTTTCGGCCATGGGGCTGCGGCAGGTGTTGCCGGTGCACACAAGTGCGATGACTGGTTTGACAAATTGATTCATGGCAGCTTGTTGGATCACTCCTGTTCGCTGGACGTGCCAGTGATTGCCCGACACGCGGACCACCGTTCCTTCATCACCATAACGACTGATGCCGTCATCGAGCAGCAGTGGCAAGGTTTCGCCCGTTCCTGCTGTCAGAGCCGCTTGTAGTTTATCGGCGGTGGTGGGCGGTGAGGCGTCCGGCAAACCAATTTCGCCCCAAACCAAGGGGGCGGAAAGATAACGATGAATGTGGCTGAGCAAACGATGCTCAGAGACTCGAAATGCGACGGGGCCGCCCGCTGGGGTGGATGGTTGTCCAGCAGCCGCTCGCAGCGTTTTGGCAACCGTTTCGGGCAAGCAGCTCATCGCGGAAATCGAGTCGTCGCAATCCGCAATCAACGTCAGCGGTCCGGGGAAACAACGTTCCGACAATCGACGGGCCAGCATGGTCATTGGCATCAGAAAGTCGCCGACCGCCTCGCTGCTGCGGACGCAGAGGGCAATTGAGCCCGCATCGGCCGGAGGAACTGCCAAGTCAATGTCAGCCGGACTGGAGGCATCGGGATCGGGCCGCCAGCCGCGACAGGTCCCTGTCCACTGGGCCAATCGGCGGACAGCAGCCGGGCACAGTGAGCTGGCGACCAGCCCATAGACCGTTTCGCTGGGGACTCCGATGACCTGGCCTTCGACCAGCGCTTGCACGCTGCGGTGAACTATGTCTCGCGGGTCATCGGTCGTTTGCAGGTCGTATATCATGGGCACTACTCCCTATGCTAGCGATTCGAGCCCATCGATGGCAGCCTGCATGCAAGTTCGCAGGCGTCACGCTCCCCCCAGGAAGCCCGCATGCACCCTTCATCACGAATCGCTCCCACTGACGCCAAACGGATCGATCGTCGACAGGCAGGTCAGCGAATGCTGGTGGGAGCAACCGGTCTGTTCGGGCTGATGGGCTTGAACGGATGCGTTGCTTCCGCCTTGGGCGGGACTCCCGAGTTGGTGTGGGGCCGACGTGGGATGTCCGACGGGCGGTTTTTGAAGCCGCGGGCGATGGCGATCGACCCCGACGACCAACTCTACATCGTCGACACGACCGGTCGGATCCAAGTTTTCGACGCCGATGGGCAACATTTGCGAACCTGGAAGACACCTGAAACGGCCAATGGTCGTCCCACCGGAATGGTTTTTGACGGCGATCGAGACCGTTTGTTGGTCGCCGACACGCATTACTACCGGATGCTGGCATTTTCTCCGGAAGGCGAATTTTTGCCCGACGATTTGATCGGTGGCACCGCGGGAGACGGCCCCGGCGAATTCGCGTTTGTGACCGACATCGCAGTCGATCGCGACGGATGCCGATACATCGGTGAATACGGTGCCTCCGACCGGATCCAGCGATTTGATCCCGACGGAATGTTCATGGCTCAGTGGGGCGGGACGGGCCGCGAAGTCCAACATTTTGTACGCCCGCAAAGCCTGGTCGTCGATGGAAACACCCTGTGGATCGCGGACGCATGCAATCACCGGGTGCAGCGCTATGACATCTCCACCACGCAGCCAAAATGGATTGGGGCCTGGGGAAAAGAAGGCAAGCAACCCGGGCAGTTTTATTATCCCTACGGCATCGCCGTGGACGCGGATGGATCGGTGTTGGTTTGTGAATACGGCAACCAGCGGATCCAGCGCCTGACCCCGGACGGCGATCCGATTTCATCGTGGGGCGCTCCTGGGCACGACCCTGGACAACTGTATCAACCCTGGGGTTTGGTGGTTGATTCCAAACGCCGGGTTCATGTGTTGGATAGCAACAACCACCGCGTTCAACGATTCACCCTGCCGGGTTAGATTGCGAGCGACGCATCCTGCCCTGCCCCGGAATTCTCGTTGAACGCTCGCTTTCCGACCCCTCCCATTTCGGCTTGTCAACTCAGTCGTCAGCGTCGTTTCAACGCGTGGGATGGGCACTCTTGCTCGTCCGAGTCGGCCAAGACCACCCATCACAACCCGAAGCGTGAGCGAGGGACCCACTGGCTCGTTGCAATGACAGGCAATCCCTCGCTAACGCTTTTTGAAGTTGCGCTTTTGCGTGAGGCATTGGTTTTTTCATAACCCGACGCGTCAGCGAGGCGAAGTCAACATCGTTTGTCCCTCGCTAACGCTTCGGGTTAGGATTCAATCAATAGGCCGGTGAGCGAGGGACCCACTGGCTCGTTGCAATGACAGGCGATCCCTCGCTAACGCTTTTTGAAGTTGCGCTATTGCGTGAGGCCTTGGTTTTTTCATAACCCGACGCGTCAGCAGATCGGAAGAG